>CALUNK010000141.1 GCA_944321985.1 Candidatus Methanomethylophilaceae archaeon | reverse complement strand
TGCGGAGTCCACGCTCAACATCGGGAACGGCGAGAGGTCCACGGGCAGGATCGTCTACGGCGATTCCTTCTCCAACCCTCCCGCCGTCCCAATGAGGGTCGGGGACGGGTTCTCCTACACGCCTGAGACCACGCTCCCGGCAACCTTTGTCGCCACAGGCGACGGGATGGCCGAGAACGGAGGATTCCTGCACTGGAACGATGCGACGAGGACGCTGAGCGGCACCGCCGTCTCTCCCGGAACGTACACCGTGGTCCTCACGGCCACGACCGTCGAGGGGCCTGAGCAGACAGCCGTCCAGACCGTGACGCTCGTCGTGGAGGAGGCTTCCGCCGACAGCGGGAGCTCCGACCACTACCTGATCTACGGCGACGGGGTCTGGAACGTCGAATCTACTGAGTCCGGAACCCAGAACACCGATACCGAGGCCGACGACGGGTCGGATGACACGATGTTCTACATCGTGGTCGCCATGATCGTCGTCGCAGGCATCATCATAGCCTGGAGGGTCATCTGATGACCCTCTGCGATGCGTATCCGTCTCATTCCGGCGTCATAGGCAGCGCGAGCGGTACGCATCGCCACACCACTGTCCAAGAATCCGAAGATGGATTCAAGGATGGGCCCATTCACATTTCGCTCCCCTATTGGTTCGTCCGCGTCGTCTATGTCGGTGGCAACTCGAACTCGAATTCTTCGAACGCTCCGAACTATGGATTGTCATATGCGAATTGCAACAACACTCTATCGAACTCGAACTCGAACATAGGGGGTCGCCTGGCGATTGTTCTCGAAGACCTCACTGGTCTCTCACACATCATAGTGATTCGGGCCCCGCGTGAATGCGAAATACAAGAAAAATCCAAGCCTGGGCCAGTAGCGTTGTTAGTGACCGTCCGGGTAGAGAACAAAGGCTATGGTTCTATGCCGAATCGTGTCGGAGAGCTGAAATACCGTATAGTATCGATGGACAACCTTGAATCTGCCGCGAAGACCGCCTGCAAGGCACGCAAGGACAAGATGGAGGTCGCCCGTTTCGAATCCAACCACGACAGCAATCTGAAGAGGATACAGAGGGAGGGAAGGAGTGGAACTGTTCCCACTCCCGAATACAAGTTCTTCACGAGGATGGAACGCGGGAAGGAGCGTGACATCGTTGATATGGCGCTCGATCCACACAGGATTTGGCGTCAGGCAATCGCACAGGTCCTTGAAGAGGAACTGGACTCCAAGATGGTCTACCAGTCCTTCGCATCTCGTGTGGACCACGGGACCCAAAGGGCCGTGGTACTTGCTTGGGGTTATGTCCAGCACGAGAAGATCAGATATTGTCTGTCCATAGACATCAAGAAATGCTATGAATCCACCGACAAGAGGATTCTCAAGAGGACCCTTAGACGTTATATCAAGGACGATTGGGTCCTGTTCACCCTTGACCGCATCATCGACGAGTATCCCCGTCCGGGGATCTCGATTGGTGACAGGCTCTCGCCGCTGTTCTGCAATCTGATGCTGACACCACTCGACCATCACATCAAGGAGGATCTGCACTGCCACTGCTACATCCGCTATGCTGACAACCTGTTCGTCTTCGGTAACTCGAAGAAATGGCTGAGGAAGATCGAGGCCGACATCGAGTCCGAACTGAATGCCATCGGCTACACCGTGAAACCCAATTGGGTGATAGCGGACCTCGCGACTGAAGGTGTGGATTTCCTGGGATACAGGATGTTCAAGACACACATCCTCCTGAGAAGGAAGACCAAGATCAGACTCAGAAGAGCGATCAACGAGATCAGAAAGAAGCTGGAGTCGGGGCAGTTCCCCGACGAACACGACCGCGGGGTTCTCGGTTCCTATTTCGGAGTCCTGAAGTGGTGCAACGGCTACAACCTGTACCGTCGCTACATCTGGCCCGTCAAGAGAATGATGGACGATTACGACCGTTGGATCGACGGTGCCAGGGCCTACCGCGCGTTCGTGAATCTCAATTCTGAGGTGTACTTATGAACAAAATGAACAGCCGTCGCAAGATGATGGCCGCGTTCGCGGTGTTCCTGTCCCTCGCCGTACTGTTCGCACCGTTCGCGAGCTACGAGGATACGGATGCCGCACCTGGCGATATTTACACTTACACAATATCGTCCAACGGCACAATCTCCGGCTACGATCCCATCGGCACATCGTCGTCGAGTGGGAGCTATACTAGTGTCAACGGCACGAACAGTGGTTCGTGGGCGTTCGACGATGAGGGCTACGGCCCTTTCAATTCGTTCTATGCGGCCTTCGACCCGGCACAGAACAACAAGATGATAGGTCATCTGGATCCGGATGACCTCACGAGGCTGGTCGACGGGACCAGCATCGCGGGTGAGGATTACAATATAATGTGGTGCCTCCCGACGGTCTACTGGAAGACCAGCGGGACCAGTCTCGTCCTTACTAACGACCCGAGCGCAGGTGGAACTGCCTACGCGCACACAATCAATGGACACGTCTATAGCTACATCGGAATCGGAGTCTACGAGGCTTCTAAGCAGACCGTCGGCGGACAGACGATCCTGACATCATTCACGGATTCCACTCCGACTGTCAGCCAGAACAGGGCCACCTTCCGTGACCAGGCCAACAACCAGCTCGTCAACACCGACGGCAACGGCAACAACGGCTATGCGATGTTGTGGAACTTCTACCAGTGGGAATTGTACAAGTATTGCGCCCTCGCCGTCATGGGCTCCTGGAACTCCCAGGCGGTTGCAGGTAACGGAAACGTCTACGGCGGAGACTACACCCACACTACCGGAGACCATGACAAGTCCGGACCTTATGCCGGTACAAAGGGGAGCGGCACCTCATATTACAAAGATCCCGTGAAGGTCTTTATTGAGAGTGCCTGGGGCGGTGCATATGACTTCGTGGACGGAGTCGTTGTCAGTGCGAAGGAATACTACATCGATCAGTCGGCTGTACCCACCGATAAGACTTCGGGAACATACATCACCAATCCCAGCGGAACTCTGCCTGGAAGCAGCGGATATGGATCCAATCCATCGACGGAGGCAGCGATATGGGGAATGCCGACCGCAACAGGTGGCTCAGCTTCGTCTGGGCTTTACGACTATGTCTATTCCAATAGTGGAAGCAATTACGTCGTCTCTGTCGGTGGCTTCTCGTACTCGTCTTCTTCGGTCGCTCCGAACTATGGCTTGTCGTGTGCGAATTGCTACAACACTCTTTCGGTCTCGGGCTCGTACATGGGGGGTCGCCTGGCCTTTGTTTTCGACGCCGATCCGGCGTCGGGCAACACCGTGACCTATGACCACAGTGCCCTTACCAGCGCAGGTGGTAACGCGAGCGGCCTTGCCGCGAGCGTGCTTGTTCCGACCGATGAGAGCTACCAGCTCCCCAATCTGGGGACCGTCGGCGAGTTCACCCACATCGGGTGGATGGTCAACGGATCCCAGCAGGCGGTGAACTACATCATCACGCCCACGGAGAACATGACC
>CALUNK010000140.1 GCA_944321985.1 Candidatus Methanomethylophilaceae archaeon | reverse complement strand
ACCGTGTATTTCCCCAGGCGTGACTTCTGTCCGAAGGGCCGCCGTGCGGGGATCGGCAAGATCGAGGAGTACAGCATCTGCAGGACCGGAGAGGTCTATACGTACTCGATCGTCCACGAGGCACCCGCCATGTGCGACCTGATCAAGCCCTACGCAGTCGTGATGGTGAAGACGGACGACGGCGTCATGCTCACCGGGCAGCTGGTAGACGTCGACCTGGAGAAGGTCTCCATCGGAATGAGGGTCAGGGCCGTCATGCGCAAGCTGTCCACCGACGACGATGCGGGCGTCATCCGCTACGGGTTCAAGTTCGTTCCCGTGGAGTGATTACAAACTCTAAACCCGGGGCGGAAGCCCCAGGATCTTTTTTTGACGATTTCGGGAAAATTTCCCAATACGATTTTGCAAGGCAGAATCATCGGAGATTCTAAACATCCAAATGGAATTAGTGAATGGCACGAGGCCATTCACAACTTTGCATTGATAATACGCTCGAACAATCTGCTTTAATTTCAATCAATGTTAGTTCATCTGTCCACAGGCGTTTCTTGTTTCTGCAGCAGGGTCCTGTAATTGTTCGAGGCGCTGTGTCAGATCTCTAAAGCAGATGAAAAAATCGATCACTGACATTCATTGTCTATTATTGAATGATTTTCAAAAATCGCGTAAGTCTTTCATCATTAGCTAATAAATTCTAGATTCTAGGAAGTCTCAGATTAAAAAATTTTGGTTCTATACGACGGTTTTACAACTGTTTTTCAGATATAATTATTATTATTCATCCGTTTTTCAGTACTAATATATATGATTATAGAAATATCATTGAAAACCAAATCAAGGCGATGGAGTTAAGAATCTCTTGTCCGCAATCTCTAACACCAATATCGGAGCAGTTCCGAAGCAGCTCATGCCTTCTATTCTGGAGGAGAATCGCACGGCCACAATCACAATGTGCCTATTGGAGAACAATCGGTTCAGAGTGATAGATATCAGTATCGATATCTGCGGTAACAGCCACATATCGACGAAGCTGGAAATGTCAGAGGTCGTCGATCTTTTCAAGAAGAGGGGTTGCGGTTTTAAGAGCATATAGTCGGAGCTTACAGATCTGAAAAATGGAGTTTGTGAAGATTACGCCATCTTAGCGAGTATGCTCAGCGGGGGAGTGTGAGGGCATGTCTTCCATCAAATATGCAAAGCATGCGAAAATAATTGCAGTGTTTACCGTAGTAGTCGTTTTGGCAGGGATCGTACCAGCTCTATGGCCAAGCTCTGTCGAAGGATACAGCGGTGATGTTCATACGGTCAGGTACCATTTGTACCAGGAGGAGCCTCTTATCAATGATGGCTATAATGTCGACACAGGAGAATTAAATGGTGTTGGCATAGACACGTATGTAGACGTCGAGTATCGTGGCGGTGTGATCTCCACAGAATACAATCCTCAGGTGTGGTCCGGTACTTTTAAGGATACTGTCAGGAACGTATACAACACTAATTGGTATCCGATTTTAGGGTACAAGGTCGGTAAGACGCTGGTATTCACAGGCTGGGTGTATGCGGAAGGTAGCGGATATTCAGATAACCACTATCCTGGCGAGGTGATGTCTAAAAGGGAAATCGAGGCTGCTACAAAGTCTGACAACAAGATCCATGTATATGCAACCTGGAATTATCTCACCAATTACTCTTATGATCTGACATTCGGAACTTTTTCCGGTGGTGACGAGTACACGAACATAGTGGTTCTGTATGGAGGAACATATCATCTTCCTTACCTCGGAAGTTCTGATGGTGGTCTGACCATACGTGGCAATGGGAGTGTAACTCTCAATCTGTATTCTGATAAAAACACCTACGGCCTCTCACAGAATACAATTATCGACTCCGTTAAAATTAGTGGGAACTTCATACGCAATCATGGGGATGGGAATGCTGGTCTGTATGCAAACGGACATGTTCTCATAATGGGCGCTGGCGTCGATACAGTATCATCATCAACTACGTATGATGGATATCCAGAGACGGCGTATCCGCAGATTGTAGGAGGCTCTAATGGAGGTATCGCCGGATTGAGCCTAAAGAGGATTCCGCTGGGTGAGAGCAACCCTACAGATCTGGGCACGCTTCTTATTCTTCACAGCGGAACTTATGGAAACGTAGTGGCCGGTTCCAGAGATGGGCAGGTAAACGGATCGGCATACGTTGTTCTCAAGGATGTAACGGTTCTTGACACACTCGTCGGTGCTTGCTCGGGTAAAGGGTCTGTCTATGGTTCGACATACATATACGCTACGAGTTTGAAGATGTCTGGCGACCACTATGAGGAGAGTCTTTTGAATCCCTCCAAGATTAAGGTCCCGTATATTTCCGAATCGACCATCATAACTGGAGGTTCCAACGACGGTAGCGTCATTGGGAATACCAATGTTTACATTTCTGGGGATTCTGAGATATGGGATGTCCAGGGAGCGGGGAGGAGAGGGAACTCCACCGTTACGGGTACGGCGATGGTTGAGGTGTCCGGTGAGGCTGTTGTGAAGCACACGGTGTGCGGCTCAATCACGGACGGCATCCACAACGGAACTGACAAGAAGTGCGTGGACAGTACAGACATCAGGATCAAGGATTCTGTCGCGGTGGGTGCCGTTTTTGGAGCGGGTTACGATACCTTCTACAAAGCTAATTATGCGTCTATGAAGGACGGCGGGACCATCAATGTTACTTTGGAAGGTTCTTGTACCGTCGGCTATGTCTACGGTGGAGGATACAGGGGAACTATCGGTACGCCGGATCAGCCTCTCGATTCAGTAAACATCGAGATCAGAGGTGGAACCGTGCTTGGGGATGTCTTCGGGGGAGGACGTGGCGGACTTGACAAGACGACTCATGATGTGAATGGCGGGTTTGATTGGTCGGAGTCTGCGTATGACACCACAGGGTTCTCAATCGTATACGCAGACCGCGTGTCAGTCACAGTTTCTGGCGGGAATGTCAGAGGCAGTGTCTACGGAGGAGGCGAGTCCGTTCCGATAGTCACAAGCTATAACGGTCATAGTTCTCTCAAGAATGTAAACCTCGGCGGAAGCGGTAGCGATGAGGTTGCTGCAGTTTATAGCGATGAAATATCTGTAAGAATCTCCGGCGGAACCGTTGGTGGAGATGTATACGGTTCTGGGAAGGGAGCAGACCCGACCGATCTTGACTATTATGATTCGGAAGGGAAACCGGTTGGGACACTGGTTCAGGGCGGTTACTCGATTCATAGTTCTGCATACATATTTGCAATCCAGAAATCCAATACTGGTTACTCAATAACGAAGATTCCATGGATATCTGGATTGGGAGGAACCGTACTCCAGAGCAACGCAAAATACTCAGATTTTGCTAAAGTTGATGCTGAAACGGTGGTTATCACCGTCAACAACTCGGTCGTGGGTGGCGGTATCTATGGCGGAGGGGAGTATGGTCGCTTGGGGCCTGAGACAGGATCAACGCGGACAAGTGTTTCTATCGATCTGGGGAAGGGTGCCGAAATCGGTGGCAGCGTGTTCGCCGGAGGATATGGTCAATCAAACGTCATTTCCACGAACGTCCTCTCAAGGACCGTCACAGTCGATGGCGCCGAAATCGGTGGCAACGTTTATGGAGGAAGCAGGTACGGGGACGACAACTGCTCATCAAAAAATGATTACGTATCCACAAACGGATACTACCGGGGAAATGCCACGATACGTTTGATCAGCGGTGACATAGTATCTGGAAGTTCCGGAAGCGTCTACGGAGGAGGTTACCGCAGTCATTCGAACATGAACACGGAAGTCCTTCTTGGCGTTCCTGCTATGACAATGGGGCAGAATCCTGCTGTCGACCATCTGAGGGTTCATTCTGTCTACGGAGGAGCCAGTGTCGGAGAAAGTGAAGATTACGATAACGATGCGGTGCTTCTCTTTGGAGATTCCCGTGTCATCATAGGTGACCTCTGGGAAGGTTCGAAAGAGGCTCCCTATATCGTAGGAGGCTTCTCGGTCTCGGGAGACGTCTTCGGGAAGGGCGACTACTGCTCGATCTCTGGGAAGTCCTTGGTGGAGTTCCGCGGATTCGTTCAAGACAGCAGCCTTCTGTCGGTTCAGAAATCCGACGAATTGAACGTCATCGGTTCGGTACTGGATGTGATTGGGAATGTGGATGGGTCGTCCTCCCGCGCATCGGAGAGGCTTTCTCTGAACCTCATACAGAGTCTTACCCTGAAGAAGGATGATTATTGGGGACCTTCTGTGCTCAACCTGCACTCTGCCGCCTCGCAGATAGGTGCGTACGCCAGTCTGGGAGCCGACAGTCGGCCCGACATTCCTAGGCTCACGGATCCGAACGTCACCATGAACGCCATCGACATGTATGGGGGGATGATTTTCTCCATTCTTGGGAAGAACAACGGAGGAATTGACGGTATCGGCCAAATAACCGGATACACTCTGATAGGCAATGGTGGAAGCGGATACTATGGGACCTTCGCGATGGGTGTCACCTCGCAGGTCCAGGTCGGAACCACTGGTTTCATCGTAGAACAGAAGGGTAGAGGGTATGTCGCTGCACAGGAAGCGTCCTACAACTACTCCGGTGTCGGTGTCACCATGTGGTACATCGAAGGGGTGTACAAGGTGGAGGGCACCGTGGTACTCCAGGATAACGGTGGAGACGGACCATCGGAGACCGTGACTGTCATCGTGCCGAAGACGGTAAAGGGCTCGTCCATCCAGTTCGTCGGAGGATACGTGAACTCATCCAGTCCCGGATCTCTCAACCTGGTGGATAGGCCGGGTTCGACGACACCTGGGAAGGATTTCATAGTGACCGTGGGCAGGGTATCGGATGCTGGGTACATCCATTTCGGAACCGGCGGGCAGACGGCTATGCCTGACAGTTCGGTCCAGTTCGAAGGCAACGGGATGTACCTGAGCATCGACGTCTCTACGAACGGTGGATACATCAACACCGGGTACGTAGGCAGTGTCACGCTTCACATGGTCGAAATCATGGGAAGCATCCCGATCAACACTTTCGACGTCGAGGTCGGAGTCTACCTCAGGGCCGCCTCGACAACTGAAAACATCACCAACATACTGGTCATGAGGCCCAAGGACGAAGGGGGATCGAACGATTACATCGGTTCGGTCGATGTGTATCTTCCGGTTCTGGCACACAACGCCATGGCTGGATACACCCTGGGAGTCGAGTCGGTGGAGGGATCCATCTCAGTCGTCGCCTCACCGACCAACCTGCACAAGAACGGATGGCAGAGCGTAGCGGTGGACAAGCCCACATCCATCAACGTAGGCGACAACCTCTACATGGGGGTGGGAGGGGTGTTCGCGCCCGTTCTCACGTTCAACTACGGTTACGGATTCGGGCAGACGCCGCAGGAGGTGAAGTTCGGTGAGATAAAACTCACGATCACACTGACGGAGGAGATCACCGGGAAGGTGACCAGGTACGGACTAACTCTCAAACCCGAACCAGCGGTGAAGCTGGATTTGACATTCAAAGACAAGTACCTCACATACGATGACTCGGTCATCGGATGGAGTGATTACACCGAGATTCTGACCATCGACATTGACTTCGGCACCGACATGTCGAACGTCTACGTAGCCGTGAACGGATCATTCTGGAACAGCGGTAACATCGGCTCTGCGTCAGTCGAGGACGATGCGGACTACATCGGGAAGGTCGCCGACAGCATTTCCAGAAAAGATGGCCTCGTGCTTCTGCCGGACGACGATGGCTTTGTCTTCGGTTCGAAGATCTACGTCGACAGCCAGATACGGGAGAAAGACTACAAGGCTATGCTTGTCAGCGACTTCCTGGACATCTATGTGAAGCACAAACCGTACAAGCAGTACGGTAGGGAGGTTTTCCACTACTCGGACCACCCAGGATGGTACGACACATCGGAATGCATGACGCCCTTCAACTTCGAGTCTGTGATAACGAACGATTTGAATGTTTACGCCGGATACGGAATCGCCATCTACATCGTGCCGTTCACGAACCCGAAAGATCCCGATGAGATTGGCAAGGCCTATGCCGTGTATCCCGAATACATCCTTTTGGGGAAGCCGGGAACCGAGGTCAATCTCAAGGACGTATACGAGACCCTCACCATAACGTCCGGATATGACAAGGTGTCCGAGGGCACGGTCTGGTGGTACAAGGATTTGGACGGGAATCTCAAGGAATGGGATTTGGGTTCAGAATACACGTTCAAGCCTCAGGCCGACTTCAAAGCCTACCTTCGTCTGGAGAGGATACAGTACTCAATCACATTGGTGATTGACAACAGTACGCAAACATTCCCCTCGGATTACACAGTATCCATCGGGGATTACACCACAGACGGCAGTTCCGCGTTCTACGGAGACCATGTCAGTGTGTCTTTCGCAATAAAGCAAGGATATCACATAGGCAGTGTGATTGGAACCGTCCCCAACGGAAGCTTCGACAGGTTCCAAATCTCTTCGGACGACAACAAGAACATCCTGTCATTCACGATGCCCGCAGGGAATCTGACGGTATACGTCACCACAACCGACAAGAACACAGTCACGTTCGAGTTGTCGGATTCGGGTTCGAACGACAACCGTTATTTCGGGATACAGGTCAAAGACACAGGGTCCGAACTGTCAGTCACTCTGGTGCAGGGGCTAGGCGTCTCGATTGTGACGGTCAGTACCTCCACGTCCAAAGCTTCGGTCACAGGGGGTACCAATCTGGGTACCGGAGGAATACTAATTTCGGCCTATGTCGGAGACGAGGTACTGTGCACTCTGAAAGAAAGTGGTGTCGAACTAAAACTGGATGACCACGGTGACAACACCAAGGTCTCAATCCACGTCTCCGTGAAATGGAGGCTGGAGATCTCGGGAGAGGGATACGAGGTTCATAGGGACGCTCTCTCGGATCCGAAGTCAGGGAAGACAATCTCCGATCCTGACACCTACTCGTCATACAGGCAGTGCGCATATGTGCTCACCGGGGAAAGGTTGAAGGTCTCGGCCTCGAACGAGGAGACGCTGGTGTCCATCAGCTACACCAACCTCAGGCAGATAACATCCGCAGGAGGCACGTTCGAGTTCTCCGTTCCCGGGACTGGGAATGCATCGATCCGTAATCCTGTGTTCAGACTGACTCTAACCATCATCGTGGACTTCAGGTCCGGAGGAACCGATGTGAGTGTCGGCGATTGGGCGGAGGGGAGTGTCTCTGTGTCCAAAGCGGAAGATGTGATTCTGCATGAGGAAGGCGGGAATCTGGTCTTCAGGTACCTGGTGAACAGCGGCGAATACGCTGTTTCAGCCGAGTATGCCGGATTCATCCCCTCCAAGGGGAACCCGTCGATAGTGGTCATGGGCTCCAGCAGCACGTCCGTCACCCTGGTGATGACGGCAATAGACTACCGTGTCGGCATCGTGTATCCCGCGGAGAATGTGAACTACACCCGGGTCTGGCATGTGTGCGATCCGATGGAAATAAGGGGTCTCATCGACAAAGAAGAAGTAGGGCTGTCAGCAAAAGCCGACCGTTGGTTCGGATACACCCCCGCCATGACCGGTTCGGACGAACTCGACCTGGGACAGATGATGACAATCGGGATGTTCGGCGGCGGCACGGATTATACCGTATTCGGTGTGCTGGGTCTCGAAGGGATGGATCCGGAAGAGCCAGGAGCAGAGGATTACCAGTTGTTCATTGTCGTCACCGTTGACGACATCAACGGAAGCCACAGGGTCCAGGCCGTGGATGGTGTAGAAAATGGAACCGAACTAAGCGCAATCGTGGACGGTTCGAAAGTCACCGCGACGTACAGCGTTTCGGGAGAGGGGGCATCCATTCTCATTGTTGATTGTCCAGAGGGCACGGGGGGACTGGTCCTCAGGGGAGAAGCCCTCTGCATCATCCTGACCTCTATCCCCGAGCCGGAGGGGATTTGATGGCGACGATATCACGCTCGAGCCCGGAAACTGGGCGCACGAGGTCTGCCGTAGATGGTGGACGAAACCCGTTGAAACCTCTTCGAGGGATATCCTCATCAAAACTAGGAGAGATATAATATGAACATCAAAACGACAACGATAGTCGTGGTTGCCGTAATGGTGCTCGCGTCAATCGGAGCAGTGGCTCTGGCGGATCAGAGCCAGGCGGCAGACAGTCCCAAAGACTTGGGTGATGTGTACGTCACAGAAACCGGTGTCGACAAGGTCTTCCAGGTCAACGAGAAGGAGTTCGCAGGATACAAATACGTACTGACATGGAAGGTTGCTTACAACGGTGATGCGACCCTTATCACAAGCACTCAGGAGACTACGGGAGGTATTCCGAATTCTAATAGCAAAGGGGATGTAGCCCTAGGCGATCCTGGACAGTTCACTCTGAAAATGACCCAAACTGAGGTTGGTCAGTACAATCTCAAGGTCACAACAACTGCGAATAATAATGAGAATATACAGGTCGTCTTGAAGTGCGAGATCAAGGTTACAATTAACAATGTGGAAAAGACGCTAGAAAGTATAGATTACAGCATGAGGCTGATATCTTTGAAAACTAGTGGTCTCACCATCAGTCTCAACAATCTCGATTTAACTGTCGGTAATCTTTATGGCGATAAAGTAGGGGTTTCTGGTCTTCCCCGGGGTGTTGATGACTACTACTGGTATGCCGTAAATCTTCCAAGTGGTATCACGATGTCCGAAGGCGGGTACATTTCCGGGGTTCCTCTCAAAAAAGAAAGCGGTACCGCAAAAGTCGTCATAACCGATAGGGGTTCAGGTGTTGTATACAATACGACCCTAGGGTACAGTGTGTCTCCTGGTGCCGAATCTGGATATTGGTTCCAGGTAGCAATCAACGGTGTTCGTCAGTACGCGAATGTTACAAGCTACATCGTAGTCCAGGGTGACTCCGTTGTCTTGAAGACTTACGAAGGCAAGGTAGGTTCAGGCAATCTAATTGACGTAATGAGTGTGTATGTAGTCAACAATGAAGGTTCTGTGGCTTCAATAGAGGTTGATTCAGGAACCACAGGACAATACACAATTCCGACCAACGGTACGGGTGCGTACCGCGTCGTGATGAATTTCGGTTCGGAGACCAAGGATTTCATGCTCTTCGTCAGTCCTTCGTTTGAGGAGATATCTGCGGGGATCACCATAACGGGTGGCAACTGAGAGACAGGACGAGGATCTTCCCGGGGGGCGCGAGCCCCCTCTCTACGGTGATCAAATGAAGAGAATGTGCATCGCGATGGTCGTATTCGCGGTCCTGCTGGTGTTCCCGATTATCATCAGTGACGGGGATTCGGACGCCATAGAGGACGGCACGGTGGCATACTGCTACGGAGACAAGCCCATCCTCGGTTACCAGTATGAAATGAGGCCCGGGATGGAGATATCATGGGATGTGACCGGTGAGAACGGAGTCACTCGGAATCTCGAAGGCGAGTCGGTGACGGTCGATCTCTCGGGCGAGCCGTACGGCTCCCGCGTCCAGGTGGTCCAGAGCGTCTACTACAACGGCATCCTTGAGGACACCGCGACCATGTACCTGATACCGCTCCATATAGAGAAGCAGCACTACAACGTCACGTTCATCGACGGTTCCCGTGTGTACACGCAGGCACAGGTGACCGAGACCACGGTCGTTCTCCTTGGCCAAGACCATGTCCTGCTCCCCGCACCGCCCACCAAGGACGGATACAGGTTCGAGGGATGGTACACAGACCAGAAGTTCACGGAGAAGTTCGACACCAAGGCCCCCGTGACCGGCGACACGATGGTGTACGCCAAGTGGTCCGGCTCCGGGTCAGGCGGATCCACATCCACGAAGGTTGTCTATGAATCGTACACAATCACGTTCCAGACCTCAGTCGGCCTCGAATGCACCGTTGTCAGTCAGACAGCACACACAGTGGTTTTCTCGGTGAGCGTCGTCGGAGGATACGCCCTCGAGGGTGACGTCTTGGTCTCCACCGACGAGGGCACGATCGAGGATCTGGGCGACATGACCTACAGGCTGTACGAGGTCTATGGCAATGCGAAGGTAACCATCACAGGCGACGTCGAACCGATTCCCAGCCCGAATCCCCCGGATCCCCAGTTGCCAGAAGGAGGCAGCGGTCATTCCTGGGTATGGATAATCCTCCTGATAGCAATCATCCTGATGATATGTGCAACCTACACATACTACCGCAGCAGAAAGGATGATGAAGGATCGGAGATGCAGTGAGCATCCTTAAAACCAACATTCAAAGGCCCGGAGCCATGCTCCGGGCAATAATTTTGTTTTCCTTTTTTCAGTCCACAGTCTCCTCCACCTGGCTCCCGTCCTTTCCGCGGGTCACCGTGATCTTCCTGTCGATCCTCTCCCTCAGAAGATCCACATGGGAGATGACGCCGACCATCACGTCGCCCGATGTGAGGCGGTCGAGCACATCGAGCGCCTGCTCCAACGAGTCGGAGTCCAGGGATCCGAATCCCTCGTCGATGAACAGGGAATCCACCCTGCCGCCCCCGGCGGTCATCTGTATGGAATCGGACAGGCCCAGAGCCAATGACAGCGCGGCCTTGAACGACTCCCCTCCCGAGAGGGACTTCACGGACCTCACCTTGCCGGTGAAGTTGTCCAGCACATCCATGTCGAGCGCGGTCTGCGACTTCAGGTCCGTCGTCTCGATCCTCCTACGGAGCTCGAACCTGCCTCCTGACATGTCAGACAGACGGCGGTTCGCCAGCTCCAGGACGCGGTCGAAGTAGACCGCCTGGATGTATTGCTCGAACTGAACCTTCCTGGCCCCGGACAGCCTGCCGTTCGCCACGTCGGCCATCATCGAGAGGGAGTCGACCTCTCTCCCCTTGGTCTCGATCTCGTCCCACCTGATCCTGAGGAAGTCCCAGGTGGCGGTGTTGGACCTCAGGATGTCCGAGGCGTTGGCCAGGGCGTTCCCGGCGGCCTCCTTCCTCTCCGTCGTCGCGGTGACAGCCGCGTCGTCCTCCGAGAGGTCGGGGCGCTCCAGTCCCGCGAGCTCCGTTGTCAGCTCCGCCATCCTGCTCCCGCAGTACGACTCCTCCGCTTCGTACGCCGATATGGAGGCGTTGATCTCATCGGGGTCCAGGGACATCAGGGAGTGGAACCCCTCCAGGTCGGTGCCCATGGCGTCCAGCAGGGACGACAGCCTCTCCGCCACTTCGTCAATCCTGGGAACCAGCTCGGATATCCCCGTCCTCGCCTTCTCCAGTCTGTCGTTCTGCACCGCGGTGTTGTTCTCGCACTGCGCGGTGCGCTGTGCGACTATTATCGACAGCGCTTCGGCCTCGCGGATCCTCACGCCGTTTTCCTCCAGGACCCTCCTCGCCTCGGCCTCGGTTCCGTACTCCAGGCCCTCGGAGGCCTCGTCAAGCTGTGCCTGGGCGGCGGAGACCGACCTCTCGAGCGCGATGCGTCTGTCGGTCATTCCCGCTAGGGCAGCATCGCCGTCGGAGACCGACCTCTCGAGCGCGATGCGTCTGTCGGACAGGGCGTCGAGGCCCTTTGCCAGGGTCTCCAGCTCGTTGCGTCTCCTGCGGGTCTGTGACAGCCTCTCGGCGATCCCGGCGATCGTCCCGTCCAGAGCATCCATGGCCTCGGACGCGGTGCCGCCGGTGCCGGAGGCCTCCCTGAGCCTCGCGAGACCGGATCCGTACTCCGCGCGTAGCCTGGCCAGTTCGGTGGCCGTCTTCTCCCTGGCGGAGTCCTCGCGCTCCTT
>CALUNK010000139.1 GCA_944321985.1 Candidatus Methanomethylophilaceae archaeon | reverse complement strand
CCTGGTAAGGCGTAGGACTGCTAATCCTATGTCCCAAAAGGACCCGGGGGTTCGAATCCCCCTCTCCACGCCAATTTACCATCTGGCTACGAATTCAATTTTTTCGAGCCAAGAATTTCCGAGTTGATTTTTCCCGATAATTACGACGGTTGTCGGAGGTACTCATGACCTCCGTCGGCTACCTCTCGCAGCCGACCCTGGAGGAGTTCGGACCTCCGCCGGAGGCCGATCCCCGCCCGGAGACGTGCTGGCGCACGAACTCCGACGGGGGTTGGATCGACTCCCGTTGGCTCTACGAGGCCCTGATCAGAGGCGATGTGTTCCTCGCCGACGACTGGCTGCAGGAGACGTTCCTGGACTACGTGGAGAAGCAGGTCTGCATCGAGTTCTACAACACCGAGACCCACGAGTTCTTCTACGCCCCCGTCGCCAAGCGCGGGAACCTGCAGTACGCCATCAGGAAGGGGACGGTCCGCGACGAAATCTCCGAAGCCATGTCCGGCATCGTGTTCGACGAGCCCGTCCCGGGGTTCAGGAACCTCAGGAGGACCAGGCTTCTCTTCGTGACGCTGACCTTCGACCCGAGGAAGTTCACCGCCGAGGAGGCTTGGGCGGCACTTAAATCCACCCGCCCTGAAGGGATGGACAACATCTACAACGTGATCAACGGGTTCGCCGCCAACATCTCGAAGATCTTCGGCACCAACGGGAAGCTCGTGTCGAAGGAGGCGCAGGCCAACGGCTATCCCGCGCCGCATCTCCTGATCGTCCTGGACGAGCCGGTGCTGGTCCGCAGGAAGAAGGTGAAGGGCGACATCGTCAAGTGGTACATCGACGACCCCGCGTTCCTGAAGCGCCTCGGGAAGGACGGGGAGTCCAGGAAGCTGGTGAGGTCCGACTACATGGCGGCGATAGACTCCAACCCCGTCTGGAAGCACGGGTTCTTCGACATCGAGGGCGTGGTCTCCGATCAGAAGTTCAACGGTCGCAAGAACGTCTGTGCCTACCTGTTCAAGTACATGTCCAAGTGCCTCACCAAGGACCACTGCCACTCCACCTCGTCCCTGAGGACCATCAAGGACTGCAAGGACCACAACCTCCTGGTCGCCTTGTACACGCACCTGTGTAACAAGTGCTTCAGGAACAGGGACATCACCTACGGGAAGGGGTTCAGGGAGAGGATCGGGCTACTGCGCGAAAAACGGGAGGAGACCGAAAGGGAACCGTCGCCCTGGACCTACCTCGGCATGGTCGATGAATCCATCGTCCTTGAACGCGTTCGTCATCACAGAAACGGAACTATCACCGAAGACTTACACGACATTGGACATAACGGTCATGGTTCAGACCTGTTCACAGATTGATGAGGATCAGAGTCAGAACCCCCAACTCCAACAGAAGGAAGAAGATGCTGACCCCGATTGTCGTTCTGTGCATGAACAGCTCACTGGATTTGCCGTCCCCGTACGTCTCCCCTTTCACGACTCTCGTGACGCCCATGCAAGCCAGACATATGATTGTAAAAAGCGCAGGTACGATGATGAGTTCGAATTTCGAACCCCAACGGTTGGGCTCTGTGGAATCAAAGCCCCAGTGTGCAGGAATCGTATCCGGCAGGAAGATGATGGCCACAATCACCACCGCCCATAAGATCACCAGTATCGCGAATGATGCACGGTTCTCGCGGTAGACCTCATCCATCATGCAGGATGAATCCAAAACAGATCTTATCTCTGTTTCTTTGTTTTATCAAGACAGGCTTGAGATGTTCTCCGAATCCCTCTGCACTTCCAACCATGTTCTATCCCAATCACCGCGTCAGCGGTGACAGCGTCGAACGGTCGCCGCCCGTCCCGCCTTTGGCGGAGGGCGCGACCGTACGGCGCCCGGGAGCCGCGCAGCGGCGACCGACCCGAGCGTAGCGAGGGCAGACTTGATAGAGAATAAATAAGTTAAAACTCATCTTCTCCCTGCTGTGAAGTCTCATTTTGAACAATCCGAAACATTGCCATATGTTTACTCAGTTTCTAAAAATATGCTAAATACAGATCCAATCATTATCTCCGATCATCCAAAATATCGTATCCTTTTTAAATATGAGTTTGACAAAGATTCTAATTCTCATCTTCGTGGACATTTTATATTTCTTCGCCGCAACAGTGAAGATGATCCTTGGCCTACTGAAATCTACTTTTCACGCAAGGATATTCCGAGCCCATCTAGAGTCGACTTTGAATTGAAATCTGATGAGCTAGCTGCCTTATTTAACCAAACCAGCAAGATAAAGGATCTCTTGGAAAACACCAATTCATCATACTACTTTGCAGTTGATCAATTGTTTTCAAAAGACGATCTTTTGATTCTATTGAATAATAATTGGGTTTTGGCACAAACTGATCCTGAATTGCATAAACTACTCTGTAACCTTCTTGATGGATCCATTCCCGATCCGTCTAACATCCTACACCTATCGTCTGATGAGGCTACAGCTTTCCGTTCATTGATCTCTAAATTTGGAAAAATAAGTGAAATTAGTGATGCATTATCACACATTCCTCCACAGTCTCTAAACCTAATCCATAATGCTTCAAACATAGTAAGTCTAACTGATCTTAAAGACAAAATTAAACAAAGATTGATAGAAGAACATGATGAACAGGATTGGCACAAATTCATATCCGAACACCATCTCATCCTTTCTC
Source organism: Candidatus Methanomethylophilaceae archaeon (assembly GCA_944321985.1). Lineage (GTDB taxonomy): Archaea > Thermoplasmatota > Thermoplasmata > Methanomassiliicoccales > Methanomethylophilaceae > Methanoprimaticola. The sequence goes on along the minus strand of CALUNK010000139.1, from coordinate 985 downwards.
AACTGTTTATACTACCAGTGGTATTATTTGATGATGAGGCCAAGGTTGGAGGTAATGATTTCCATAAAATCGGAGGCGTTTGCGATTATCTGTACGAAAATAAAATCACTGGCAACATATCTCTGATTGAAATCAAATCCCATATTACAGACTTGGTAGAGACTACTGAGTACCGTAAGGGCATACCGACATATGCAACAACTACAGACCTATCTGGTGCTGTGATACAGGTCAATCAGTACCGCACTAAATTGTTAAATACATATTATCAGAAAAGTGTTGAATCGGGTCGTGTTTTTAAAGCTCTAAATCCACAATGCATTGTTATTGCTGGTACTCTCAAAGATTTAAATAAAGGACAAATAGAATCTTTTGAATTATATCGCAACAGTCTCTCAGGAACTACTATAATTACTTATGATGAGCTCGCTGCTCGGATTCAGTTAATCATAGATTTTATTACGTCGTCATCTGACTCGGCCAACACAGACGTTTCCAATGAAAACACCTGAACAGATCCACTTCAACATGTCCCGCATCCGTTCCAAGGACACCATAATAGAAGTGAAACTCAGAAAAGAATTCTGGTCTCGTGGCCTTCGTTACCGCAAGAATGTTAAAAACATTCCTGGTAAACCAAGTATAGCCTTCATCGGAAAGAAGATAGCTATTTTCTGTGACAGCAAGTTCTGGCAAAGATAGACTGAGAGCATCGCAAAAACGATTTCAAGACCCATATGGAGTTGTTGATTTCAATTAGCAAGATTTATTGCATACTTAGATAACAACAAGCAATCATGCTACGTTCTAAGTAATACCGATTCAGAACAGTCGCCTGAATGTGACATAGGACATCATTAGGAGATGTAATATCTGCATTTTCTAATCTTGTCGGTGATCACGCATTAGAAAGCATCGTGTAGCTAATGAAGATCTCCACGAAGCCCACGACCAGCGTGAACAGTATGATGACGACCGCGCGGTC
>CALUNK010000138.1 GCA_944321985.1 Candidatus Methanomethylophilaceae archaeon | reverse complement strand
GAAGTGCATGGCCTCTTGCCTCTTTTGTTTTCGTTACTTCAAACGAAGCAAGAGGCCACTTTTAACGAAATCGTTTGGGGGCCCGGAGGCCCCGACCGCGCGTCAAATGATAACCATGGTCGCCCTGTATCCCTGCATACTCGACGGGAGCTCCCCGACCATGTATCCTGCGACGGTAGTTTCGCAGTAGTAGTACTTCTCGGAGGTGGCGGTTGCGAAGTAGGTGCCGGTAGCACCATCCACAGCGATCCCTGTGGCCATGTGACCCGAGAACAACAGCAATGCAGTGTCGTACCCCATCGCCTTGGCAATGGCGGCAAGGAGAATGGATGTGTCCTCGCAGTCGCCTCCGTGGTCGTAGAGTGTTTCCAACGGGAACTTCCAGTACTCCTCTGCTCCCATGTAAACCCAATCGTCCTCGTATCCCAGGCACTGGCTGAATGCCAGTATGAAGTTGGCTCTCTCCAGATCGGTCATACCAGCTGTCATTTGGGTGAAATCCGCGGCGATCCTCTGGATGTACTTGTCCTCGTAAGTGACGAAGGTCCTGTCACGAGCATGGTTGCCGTACACGTCCTGTTGCCTATCAGAGACGCTGTAGTAGTCGCGATAGTACTGTACGTCACTGTACAGGATATCCAGGGTGTACGTGTAATGCGTTCCGTTCAGCTCCCATTCATACTGCAGGGTCGCATATCCGTCCACGAACACGGTGAACATCCTGTAGGTCCCATTGTCGTAATCGATTGAGAGGACGGTGTATTCTCCGGGTTTCTCGAAAGAATAGGAGGAGGGGTCGCCCGTGAACTCTGTGACAATGTCGCCGGATTCGCTGCTGGTGACCGTCCATTCGGTGGTGTCGGTGTATTCCTGTTCCAGATTGTAGCCGACAAACGTCTCTATGTCTGGATCGGAGGTGTTCAAGGCATACAGGACGACGTCGCCGTACTCCAAATCCAAGCTGATGGTTCTGGCTGTGGATACCAGGTTTCCGTCCTCATCATACCAGCCGGCGAATGTCGAGTCACCGTTCGCTTTTGCCGTGATAGTCACAGTGTCGCCAGGACGGTATGTGCCACCTCCGGTGACGTCTATTCCCAAGTCCGCATAGATGATGAGGTTGACGTCGGGGTCGGTCTCGACGTTGTACACGTCGGAAAGGATGTATGTGTATGTGGTGGAAGAGAACGTCCCTATGGAAGTGTACTCGATCTTGTATGTGATCCATCCGTCGGCTATCCACTGTAGCTCGGAAGAGCCGTCAGAATATACACCGCGTATGACCTCACATTCTTTCTGTCCGTTGATGGTATCAATCGTTTCCGTTCCATCAGAGTACCACTGGATGTCGCTGTCTCCACTCCAATATGTGTCACTCGAAGTTGTCTGCCTGGACATACCATACATCGTATAGGTCATGACTGTGTCCGTACCTATCAGATAGCTGCCGTTCTCGTCCATGTACAGATATTCGTAGGCAACCGTACCGCTCATATTGTAGCTTGATAGCGCACCGCTGTTGTACGACCCCTCAACGTTGAAAATCAGTCCCTTACCGACTAGAGAATCGGACCATCCTGCATAGAGGATTATATCTCCAGACATTTCGGATGATATGGATTGACATTCCTGCGTGAGTCCTTCGTCCAGGTACCAGGCAACGAATACGCGGTCATAATCAAATGCGTCGTACAACCTGAGCTCATCACCCTGACTGTAACTGGTCGGATTTAGAGGACTGTTATCTCCTCCATTCAAATCATAACTGATACTGTATGTCTCCTTATCCTGTGAAAGGACTACAACGACAACAGATGCGACAACCACCAACAGAATGATGATTGCCGCTGTTTTCTTCGCGTTCATGTTCTCTCTTCCTTAATCGAAATAGGATTACAGAGGTTTATGTCTATCAGACGGGCCAAAGCGGAATCACCGCTTAGAATACTGTTCCTCTGCTGATGGACGGAGAGAGATGTGATCTTTCCCATACCGATGGAATAATATCGGAAACCAAAATGATGGAGCCGTAGGGCACATCGGAATCGTATCATTGCACTCCTCTTCATCGGATTCCGTAACCATAGGATACGGTATCAATGTGTTCATGTCGGGTTCATCCTCTTTCAGGACCGAAACCTCTGCAGTTTTCGATTCCTCGTATTTCGATCGGCTATCAATTTGTAGAAGAAAATCCCCTTATTCTCGATAGTATCGGCAATCGCATCGATCATGGCCACTATTATTCATCATTGACGATGTAATCCAGCATCGTGAACAGAAGCTTCCAATAATCTAGTGCGGTCAGGATTGATAACTGCTGTCCTGCCTCTTATTTATACGGCTTATTGTGATTACTGTCGGGGATGGATGCATGCGCGCAGCGCTTTACGTTAGGGTCTCCACTGAAGATCAGGCGAACGAGGGCTTCTCTCTCGATGCCCAGGTCAAGAGGTTGGAGGCATACTGCAGGGTACGCGGCTGGGAAGTCGCAGGCGTGTACAAGGACGAAGGCTTCTCCGGTAGGAACACAGACCGTCCAGAATATAAGCGTATGATGGAGGACAGCGACAGCTGGGACACTATCCTGGTCCTGAAGATGGACCGTATCCACAGGAACAGTGTCAACTTCGCGCTGATGATGGACGACCTCCGCGCCAAGGGCAAGGAGTTTACTTCCATGCAGGACAAGTTCGACACGACCACCGCGATGGGCAGGTTCGTGATGGACATCATGCAGCGCATTGCGCAGCTGGAGAGCGAGCAGATCGGAGAAAGGGTCAAAATCGGAATGGAGTACAAGGCAAGGAACGGTACTGGTAACCTGGGTTCCGGACATCCATACGGCTACGTTTACAGCAACGGGAAGCTAGAGGTAGTTACAGACGAGGCACACACAGTACGCGCGATCTACAACATGTACAAGCGCGGCTCCACCATGGAGGACATCGCCTCATTCCTCAACAAGGCCGAGATCCCCGCCAAGAAGGGCGGTCAGTGGAGCAAGCAGTCCATAGGTAACATACTCCACAATCCCCTGTACGTCGGATACCAGGAATGGGACGGGATCCTCCGCAAGGGCGACCAGCAGCCCATCGTGGCGATGGATCTGTACGAATCTATAAACGGTCCTCTGACCATCACCAAGGCCTGATGTCGGACAACCCGAAGAGGGCAGCCCTGTATGTCAGGGTCTCCACCGATGAGCAGGCCGCTGAAGGGTACTCCCTGGACGCACAGAAATCCATTCTGACGGACCATTGCCTGGCCGAAGGGTTTTACATCGCCAGCGTCTACGAGGACGATGGATACTCGGGAAGGAACACCAACCGTCCAGCGTACCGCAGGCTCATGGCCGAGATAGATTCCTGGGATGTTCTGGTCGTTCTGAAGATGGACCGTATCCACAGGAACAGCCGCAACTTCATGACGATGATGGACGAGCTCGAGCGCCACAAGAAGGAGTTCGTGTCCTGCTATGAGGCCCTTGACACATCCAATGCGCTCGGAAGATTCGTCGTGGACATGATCCAACGCATGGCTCAGCTGGAGAGCGAGCAGATCGGTGAGAGAACCAAGATGGGGATGCGCGAAAAGGCCGAGAACCTGGGTGAGGGAAAAGCCGAAAAAGCAACGATGGGCTTCACACCCCCGTTCGGATACCGCCTAGTCGAAGGGGGATTAACCGCCGACGAAGAAGAAATCCCCGTTGTCAGGAATATGTTCTCCTCCTATCTCTCCGGAGACACCATGGATTCAATATGCTATTCCCTCAACAGCTCTGGCATTCTGACCCGGCGTGGAAATCCTTGGAACAAATACAACCTCAGAAACATCCTCCATAACCCCGTCTACGCCGGATACATGCGTTGGGAGGAGCTACTGATCCCTCATCATGCGGAGAGAGCAGTGTCCCCTGAGGACTTCAACCGTGTTCAGGAATTGATGGCTTCGAAGGTACGCGATCCATCCAAGAGAAAGGTGAGATTGCTGCCCACAATGGATGATTTCTGAATCTCGTGTCATTAACAAGTATATAATAATTTCTGAATTTAGGGCATCACAGTTTCGTATCTGGCTATGTTTTTTTATGCAGGTGAGAATAGGCATCCAGCGATTCACTGGAAGCCCTCAGAAAGAAATCAGATTTTTATACGGTGTAGGTCGAATTATGGTATGGGACGCGTACGGATAGGAGATCCGTTCGTGTGCCTAAAGGAGGAAAATTAAATGACTGAAGAATGCAAAACTCTGGATCCGACCGCATTCGGTCTGTTCTTCGTTGCATTGGTCTCCCTTCCCCTTGCCCTGGCTGGTTTCTTCAACTTTGCTGGCATAGAGAATGAGATCATGGACCATGCACCGAAGCTACTGATGGTCGGCGGATTCTTCATATTCCTGGCTTCAATGTTCGCCTACAGGGCTGGAGCCAATTTCGGATTCATTGTCTTCGGACTCGTCGCTCTCGGTGTGTTCTACGCCGGTTACGACGGAGGAGACCTTTATATCAGCGTCACCCTCGGACTTATCTATCTGATCTGTCTGATATGGTCTGTTCGCGCGCACACGCTCAAGACTCTCACATGCATCCTGCTGACCACCGCCTTGGTATTCTTCGCCAATGGATGCGTTGTTGAGACCGGAGCCGAATGGTCCTGGCTGTTCCTCGGAATTGCCGCCATCCTCAACTTCGCGCTGAACCTGTACCTCGCGTTTGCGCTGGCTGATGAGAAGCTCCCTTGCTACTGAGACCATCCCTGGTCCGATAGCAAATAAACCTCTTCTTTTTTTATCAATCAAGAATAATTAAACATTCTGAACTCAATGTCGCAATATGATTTCGTACACCGCATCAGACTATTCCGATGTCAACAACTGGATGATCATTCCAGAAATCACTAAAGATGCCGATGCGTTCTATCTCTATCCTACATCTTTCATCGATGCATCCGACGGTGCATCCGACATCTGTGAAATAGGATGCGAATCCATGAGAGCTCTCGCCCGCCAGAGGTATGATGCTCAAGCCAGTGTATTTGAGGAATCATGCAATGTGTTTGCCCCCTACTATCAGCAGAGCAACATAGCACATGTAGGCGGAATGCCGGAAGATGAGCTACTCGCATTCCAGCATGGGCCTCAGCGCTCAGATGTTTTCGCTGCTCTGGATTACTACTTCGAAAATCTCAACCGGGGCAGACCCTACTTCCTTGCCGGTCATTCCCAGGGCTCGATAATGATCAGAATAGTTCTGGAGGAGTATATGCGGGATCATCCTGAATACTATTCCCGGATGATTGCGGCATATGCCATAGGTTTCCCTATAACTCGGAACTCCCTCATGGACAACCCCCATATCAGGTTCGCACAACGTGAGGAAGACACTGGAGTCGTAGTCTCATGGAATACAGAGGGTCCTGCCAACCGTGGGCATCGGAGTGTTGTCGTTTCAAACGGGATGCTTTGTATCAACCCTTTGAACTGGCGCATTGATGATGTTTTGGCACCAATCAACGAGAACCTAGGTAGTTGGATGCCTGACTCCGAGGGCATGCTACGTAGCACTCCTGGTCTGGCGGATGCGAGGATCGATCCGGACAGGGGCGTATTAATATGCACCACATATGAGAACTACACCCCGATGGCAGAATATTTTGGACCTGCCAGTCTACACAACGGGGACTACGGACTGTATTTTGAAAATCTTCGTCGTAACATCGCCGTAAGGAAACGTTCATTCCTGGCGAAAGGATTTTTATCCACCTGAGGATGCACGTCCATCATGAAAGCCGAAACAAGGAAGAAAGTCCTCGCCTGGGGTATGGTCCTGATCATGGTCATCGTTGTCGTGACAGTGGCCGCTTCCGCTTTGATCGGATGATGGCCGACACCATCAGCTATCCTGTTGCATAGAGGCCCTCAGAGTCCTGAAACGAAGGCCCCGATAACATCGATTAGTTGTACTTAGACAGAAGCCAGAGTCGCATTCTCTGTATCTATCGTCTTCAGTACATCCTTCCTTTGTCGGAAATCCTCGGAATGAATGTAAGAAAGTTTGTCGGCAATAGCTCACGCACCATAGTTTGATTTCAAAGACGATTGAAAAATACGTGTTCGTGATAGATCACGGCTGTACCGACGTTGTCTCACATCATTTTTGAAATACCGTCCATTCTCGATTAATCCTCACCGACAGCTTCCGTCTATATACTCCGTTTGGGATGTGCCTTCAAATGGTGTAACTCCAACCGTTCTTACGTGGTTTTGCTTCTGGATAGTCGCCTTCTATGAATCCGAGGATACAGTGCCCAATACCCTCATAATCTCCCTCGATTCCAAGATCCATGAGAATCTCCTTTCCTTCTGGAAGCTCGAACTCCTCCTTAGCTCTATGAATCCAGCAACTGCCGAGACCGTATGCATGTGCAGCAAGCATGAGATTACCCATTACAAGGCTGCCATCGTAGACATATGTGGGTGAGGAGCGGTTAGCCAGTACAATGAGGACGACAGGAGCACCATAGAACGGATCCATACCCTTTCCCATGATCTTAGCATTGAGACGGGAGAGTCTGTCGCGAACGGTCTTGTCTGTAACCGCGATGATGATCGGTGACTGCCTGCCCATGCCTGTAGCCGCATAGGTTCCCGCCTCGACTATCTTTCTTATTACATTGTCAGGAACCATGTCTGGTTTGTAGGAACGAATGCTCCTTCTGTTCTTGATGAATTCCAAAACTTCTTCTGCATTCATATCCTGAGAATCGACCACGGACATTATTAATTCGGTGTTCTACCCTTAAATTTCAATCGATTTTCCAACATATGTTGTTCTAATTCATGTTTATTTCATAGTGTACGTATCTATGAAATTAATTAAGTTGATAACGTAACTTATGCATATAATTTCGAACAAAAAACTTAATGTTAAACCATGATGTAAAAGAATCAATTTTCCAATTATATCGTAAAAACGATTATCCATCATTCCGATGCGGATGTCATGAGAGTCGCGATTATCACCGGAGCCACAGGCGGGATAGGTTCGGAGTTCTGCAAGTCGCTTGACAAACAGAATTTGGAAGGCATAGTGCTGCTGGGTCGTAACCTCGACGCCATGGAGAGGATTGTCAGGGAACTCAAGACACCTACATACATAATTCCAATAGATCTTAGAGACAGGCAATCTCTGCACGCATTCGAAGACTCATTGCGTAAAAAAGAATTCAACATCAGATTCCTAATTAATTGTGCTGGATTCGGAGATTTTGGAAATCTATCGGAACAGAACATCAAGGATGTCGAAGGAATGATTGACGTCAACGTCGTGGCTTTGACCGAACTGACTCGTACCTGCATCCCTATGATGGAGCGCGGATCCTGGATAGTACAGGTTTGCTCCGCATCGGCTTATCTTCCACTTCCTTGTCTAAACGTATATGCTGCTACCAAAGCATATGTTCGCAGTTTTAGTGATGCACTGAGAATCGAACTTAAACCCAAGGGAATCAATGTCCTCGAGGTATCCCCCGGATGGGTTGATACCGGATTTATTGATCATGCCGTCAGGTATCATTCCGTTCCTGAAAAGGTCTTCAAACATAAGGTGGATCCACGGGATGTTGTTAATCAGGCTATGAAGGATCTAAAACATGGAAAGAACAGATCTGTATGTGGATTCTACAACAAACTGCAGGTTTTTGTCTGTAGACATATGCCACACATCGCATCATTCATTTGGATGCATTCATTGAGGTAATTGACATCATTTTGTTAATTTTGAAAGTGTTAATAATTAATTAAGCTAATATCTTTATTTGATTTTATTGATGCACATCATCGATATTACTAGTACATAACTGTAAAAATTAATTATTTAACGTATTTAGCTTAATTATTTTTAATTGACTGGAATAACCTCCATTCATACTCTGAAAATAACAAATTGCAGAACATGACTAAATCAAATTTATTACACATGATTTTGATGCGTTTAGAATTTCGATGATCTGTATAATCAAATGATTCAAAATACATGGTAAATTGATGATTTCATAGGCAATTAAGTTGATATTCGGGAGACCGTCGTAGACAAAGAAGTACCTAAAAATCGATGAAAAAATGAATTTTGCAAAGTAATTTACATTTTACCTTTGAATCTCCAAATTTTATCAATAATACGCAATATTTTGAAATTATTTGATGTAATTCACAAGATGAATATTAATTTATGAATTTAAGATATTAGCTAAATTAATTATGATTAATATCAAAAGTAAAATCGTACAAGCTGGAATCTGCATTTAATATTTCAAATAACGTTATCAGTTTAATTAATTTCAAATCTTAATAATTAGACAGAATCAGAAGAACATTTCATTGAAATGGAGATCGATTTTGAAAAACTAATTTACTTATGATTGATAGCAAAAAATAGAAACGAATTGAATCAGATAGAATTAATTAAGCTTATAGATTTACCAACTATAATAATATCAATAAATTAAAATAACTCATATCGGACTGAATATCCTTTCAAATTCAGCAGTTATGACCTTGTCGAAGAACTCCGGCCTCATCCAGTTGATTAGCATGCCTCTACCATCCTCCTGACAGAATGACCCATCGGTGAAATGGAAGAAACGTGCGAAATACAGGTATTCTGGATTTCCAGGGGTGCCACCGATACCGAGGGCCAGAAAGCAAGGTCTGTCGGAATCGTCCTGCACCCACTTCCTCATTCCGAAGGTTTTCGGGAAGATCTCGACCATGCCATCGGAGGGCGATTCCTCCACATAGTAGCATACTATGTTGAAAGCCCACTCATCGCTGTCCATCACCTCGATGTCAGGTTCGAAGGGGTCATCGTAAGGATTCCTGTCCAGAACCTCGTAGTTTCCATCGGGATCGTCGAATATGGCAGCGATGGCATCGCAGAACTCCCTCTGCGGCTCACCGATGTCGCTGGGTACAGTTCTCATGGCATCGGAATCGAATGATTCGTATTTGCTTGTGACCCTGGAGACAAGCGTTATCTAAATCGACCCGATGCAGGGTTCATGGACACCCAGCTTGTGATATTCGATATGGATGGAACATTGGCCAACACCGCACCGGGCATCATCGCAACGTTCCTTCATGTCGCAAACGTGATCGGGGTGCCGGAACCCTCCAGAGAAGCCTTGTATGCGGTGAATGGAGGTTCCCTCGTGGAGGAGATGGCAGAGCTCTACGGGATAACGCGCAGCGAGGCGGCGGATGCGGCGAAGATATTCAGTGACTACTACTCCAGCAAAGGATTCCTTGAGTCCGAGCTCTTCCCCGGAATCAAGGAAACCTTGGACAGTATTCGTGAGCTGGGGATTAGGATGGGGATCGCCACGATGACTTCCGACGAGCATGCGAAGCAACTGGTGAGACACTGGGGCCTGGACGGGTATTTCGTGGACGTCTGCGGAGCAGACACGATGAGCACCCTGAACAAGTCGGAACTGATTGACAGGTGCATATACGCAGCCGAGGCTGCGCCCGGGAGGACGCTCATGGTAGGGGATACCCCCAACGACCTCCGCGGGGCTAGGGAGAGCGGAACCCGGTTCTTAGCAGTCACCTTCGGATACGGTTTCACCCCGGAGGTCTGCCGCGAGAACCGCATCCCTTACACGGAGACCGCCGGAGGGGTCCTGGACCATCTGTGATCAGAGCATGTTGGCGTACCTGCTCAGCATGACGTCCTGGATGTGCTCGATCACCTTGTTGTATCCGTACTCGATGACGGACTGCTCGGGTGTAAGGCTGTTGGAGTAAACGCTCTGACTGCGAGGCTCAGGCGCATCGTCGATTATCGAGAGTATCTTGCGGAAGCCGTCCAGTATGCCGTCGAGACTGGTGCAGCCCATGCCTAGAAGCGCTTCGCAGATGCTCACGTCCACCTTAAGGAAACTGACGACGTTGTCGCATATCGTCTCGTCCATCTTACCGTCCATGGAGAGATCTATGAACTCATCGATCTTGGAGTCCTTCATGGCCTTGGTGGCCTCAACTATCTCCCTCTGAGCATCCGTCAGAATCCTGTCGACGACAGGAACGGTTTCCCGGGCATCTTCGTCCGAGTGCCCCTCCGCGGGGACCTCCTGGACTGCATCCTGGTTCGAGTCCCCGGTATCGACGGCCTCCGGAGACGCATCGCCCTCGACCATGGATTCCTCCGCTTCATGGAGCAACTCGGCAGCCGCCATCTCGCTCTCGGTTTCCGAGAGGTCCTCGTTCAGAGCCTGGACCTCGTTGACTAGCTCAGAGTTGTCCTCTACGATGGCCTCCATCTCTGTCTCCACCGCGGTGATCTCCGAATCCTTCTCGGAGACCTCGGACTGCAGTTCCTCTATCTGCGCCTCCAGCAGGGCAACCTTCTCGTTTGCCTCGGAGAGACTCTCCGACATCGAATCTATCTGTGCCGCAGCAGCCTCGAGTTCTGAGACCCGCTTCCTCAGGATCTCCGTCTCGCCCTGAAGCGTGTCCCTCTCCCTCTTGACCTCGGCCAGCTCCTCGGAGACCGAGGCACACTCGGTCATCCTGAAATCCAGATCCTTCGAGAGCTCCTCGTTCCTCTGCCTGACGATTCCCAGCTCTTCCTTCACAGCATCGAAGGCGTCTTTGCTGACACCGGTGTTGTCTGATTTGAGGGACTCCACGGCTTCGCTGATAAGCTGCCTAACATAGTAGTGGATGTCTTCGGGGATGGATTCGTCACAGTACGGACTGACCTTCATCGAGTTGAACGCATCCTCGTCGGACTTCTCCCCAGGGGAGAGCCTGTTGACGTATTCGGGAGCATCGATGGTCTCCAGGGCTATCTCTGCATCCCCATCGGTGTCGAGAAGAGTGTCGCAGGCATCGATGTCGTCGCCGAGGCTGACTATTAGGTCTATGTACGTATCTATGTTCGAGCTGTCGATCTTGGCCATCGAGGCGAAGATCATGATCTCATTTAGTTTCCTGTCCCTGACTCTCGAGACGAGGTCTGCATCCCACATGAGTTGCGTATCGGCATACACATAATTAAATAAGATGACAATGGCTAGTGTGTTTCCTAATTCCCCGATCCTGTTCATTCATCGACGTCTTTCTTCAAAAACACCGTGCATCCTCTGCAAA
>CALUNK010000137.1 GCA_944321985.1 Candidatus Methanomethylophilaceae archaeon | reverse complement strand
CTACATCCCTCATGTTATCACTCCGGCATGAGGATCTTGCCCTTGAACTTGGCATAGATCCCGTAGTCCACGTAGATTGGGTCTGCCATGACCTTTTCCAGTGTCGGCGCGTTGTCCCTCCTGTAGTTGGCCATCTCGTCGGTGACGGTGATGTCAAAGGCGTCGCTTCCCGCACCGGACCCGTACGACGTGACGAAGATCCTGTCCCCTGGCTCGGCATGGTCCAGCACGTTTGCGAGGCCGAGCGGCACAGCACCGCTGTAGGTGTTGCCGATGTTCGGGGTGAGCAGCCCGTACTGGATCTGCTCGTCGGTGAACCCGAGCTGCTTGGCGACCCTGGTGGGGAACTTGCCGTTGGGCTGGTGGAATACTGCATACTTGTAGTCGGCAGGCGTGGTTCCCATGGCCTCGAGCATCATTTTGGCCGCGGACGTGATGTGCCTGAAATATGCGGGCTCGCCGGTGAACCTTCCACCGTGCTTGGGATAGGGCTGGCCCTCCCTCCTCCAGAAATCGGGCGTGTCTGTGGTGAAACTGAGCGTCTTGTTGATCCTGGCGATGACTTTCTCGGACCCGATGAGATATGCCGCACCTCCTGCGGAGGCAGAGTACTCCAAAGCATCCCCGGGAGCGCCCTGTGAGGTGTCCGCTCCGATGGCGACACCATACTTCACCATGCCGGCACCCACCAGGCCCATGCAGGCCTGGATTCCGGCGGTTCCCGCCTTGCACGCGAACTCCATGTCCGCGGCGGTCAAAGCGGGGGTGGCCTCGATGGCCTCGGCGACGATGGTCGCCGTCGGCTTGACAGCGTAGGGATGCGATTCAGATCCGACATAGATCGCACCGATGTCCTTTGGATCCACATCCGGAACCCTGTCCATCATGTACCTGGCCGCCTCCGTGGCGATCGTGACGACATCCTCGTCCGGCGAGGGCACGGACTTCTGATAGATCATCAGGCCCTTGCCCATAGATTTCCCATCCACTCCCCAGATTCTGCCGATCTCCTCGGGTTTGATCCTGTACCTGGGGACGTATCCTCCGTAACTTACGATTCCAACTTCCATCAGATCCCCTCCTTGAGGGACTCCAGCCTCGCCACGATCCCCTCGACGTCCAGTTCGGTGGTGACCAGCGGAATCCCCTCCAGTCTGGCCAGTTTGACGGCCAGCGGATCGGTCTTCTCCGGCCTTACATACACCACCATCCCGGGCGTTAGCGGATGCGCACGAACAGCGACCATGGGGGAACGGCCATAGTGGACGTTCGTGAATATGAGCGCTCTCTCGGTGTTCCACCCGTAGATCTTGAGATAATCATCCGAACCCAGAGACAGGATAGCCTTCAGGGAGTCCACGATCGTGTATCCGAATATGGACTTGGAGAGAACCCTGTCCGGGTTCAGATTCTTCCCGGATATGGCGGCAATGAATACGCTCACGTCCACCCCTCCGGGGAACTCGTCCATGGCGATGATGCAATCCAACTTGTAGTTCGGATTGTATCTGGAGATCACGGGCGAGCCGTTCTGCATGTCGAGCTCTATGAAGGCGTCGACCATCTTCTTGATGACATTGACCCCGGGCGACTTGCGCCTCCCGGACTCGTAGTCGCTGACGACAGAATGGGACACTCCCATGGCGTCGGCCAGCTGGTGCTGGGAGAGCCCGAACTCCTCCCTCCATTTCCTGATGGTCTTGCCGGGATCCGGAGAGATGGTGATCTCCCCCGCAATCTTCTGCTTGAACTCGTCAACCATTGTTCGGGACAAACTGCCCAGTCTATATAAGATTGTCGAATAGTCCTACCGGCAATCGACGGAATGAATAGGAAGGAGCGGGACCCCTGATCTCAATCTTTCAGTTCCCTGCTCAAAACGTCCCTGACAGTCCTGAGGACCTTCAGCCTACCGTACTTCTTGTCCTCGGACTCGACGACAACCCACGGGGCAAACTCCGTGTTGGTCGCCTCGATCATCCTGTCGACGTACTCCTCGTACACGTCCCACTTCTCGCGGTTGCGCCAGTCCTCTTCGGTGATCTTCCACGCCTTGACCGGATTAGCCTGCCTGGCCTGGAACCTGGCTAGCTGCTCCTCGGAACTTATCTCCATCCAGAACTTGATCACGATGCCGCCCATCTCAGTTATCAGCCTCTCGAAACCACGGATCTCGCCTGCTGAACGGAAATACTCATCTTCAGTACATAGCCCCTCTATCGGCTCCACCATCATCCTGCCATACCAGGAACGATCGAATATGACCACATGTCCCTTCTTGGGCATTTTAGTCGCGAACCTCCACAGATGTGTATGCAACCTCTCATCACGCACAGGTGCGGCAATTGGGACCACGTAGTAACCCCTCGGGTTCAGGGCACGAACTAGCCTCTTGATGCTCCCGCCTTTTCCAGCGGCATCCCAGCCCTCGAACACGATCACCAACGAACGGTCGGACTCGGCCAGCTTCAGCTGGAGTGCAGCGATCTCCTCGGATAGTTTGCCCAATTCGGACTTGTAGCTCTTCGCCTCTTTTGTAAGGTCCGCGTCCTTCCTGGGGTTGGGGTGCGTAGACTCGATGGCCTTCGACGAAAGCGGATAAGGATGCTCCAGACGGTTGACCACCCTCTGGATGAATGAGTGCACGACCATGGTCATGCACAGATCCAGATTCTGGACGTCCACGATATCCCATGGTGCGAACGGCGTATTGGTACTTGCAACCATGGACATCACCAGCTTGTCACTCCACTTCCTGGGATCTATGTGGTCGTCCACCAAGAATCCCCCGGACTTCAACCTCTTTTTACCCAGATTCTGGGCCACCTCGTCCATCGTCTCATCGGAGATATTGAGGAATATCTTCACGACGATCACATTGTTGTTGGTGAAATAGCGCTCCAGAGCTCTTGCCATACCATAGAGCTCCTCCACATCCCGCCCTTCATCGATCAGCGAGATGATATGGGAATACCAAGAACGGTCATAGATCGATATCTTCCCCTGAGCAGGCTCCCTCGCTATGTACCTGAGTGAGTCCCTGGGGGATTCTATCGCCTCGGGAATGAAATGCGTGTAGCTGATGCCGCGCGGTTCCATCAGGTTCATGAACTCATTGATGACACGGCCCATGATTCTCCCGCTACGGCCCTCAAAGACCACGAGCACCTGACGGTTCTCGTCGACGATGCGCCGCTGCAATACTGTAAGCTCCGCGGCCAAATCGTCGGATATCGTTGTTGCCATGAGTAGACGAATCAACCGCAAAGGTAAAATCAATATCGTCCGCTTGGAGGAACGTGCTCGGAAGGATAGTTGACATTGTGGCGGAATCGGGCAGGAGAGTGGCCGCTGCTCACGGGTTCTCCGTCGAGAATAAGGGGAGCAGAGAGAATATCGTCACGTCCGCTGACCTTGAGAACGAGAGGTTCCTCAGGTCTAGACTCACCGAGCTGATTCCCGACTCGTCGTTCGTTGGCGAAGAGGGAGACGAATCCCCGATACTCGAGGAAGGCTACACCTGGATAGTGGATCCGATAGACGGAACGATGAATTTCTCCAGAGGAATCCCGGAGGTGGGCGTGTCCGTGGCGCTGTTCAAGGATGGAAAGCCCCACATCGGTGTGATCTGCAACCCATTCAGCGGGAGGATGTGGACATCCGAAATCGGTAAAGGCGCTTGGAGGGACGACGTACCGATTCACGTGTCGGACAGGCCGTTGGAGGACAGCATCCTCAGCACGGCCTGGTGCTGCTACCGCAAGGAACTGGCGCCCAAGGTGTTCGAAGTTACGGAGAGGCTCTACCCCGGGATCAACGACCTGCGGAGGATAGGCACCGCCGCTGTGGAACTGTCGATGCTGGCAGAAGGCGCAGTAGACTTGTACTTCGAAATCAGACTGTCCCCCTGGGACTACGCTGCAGCACTCACGTGCATAAAGGCTGCGGGCGGTGTGTTCCATGGCATAGAGGACGACGTATGGTTCGACCGCCCGTCACCGGTGCTGGCTGCCAACTCGCAGAGAAACATGGACAGACTTCTTGACGTTGTATCGGACGTATTCAACGGAAAGACGCCATACTGATTTCGAATTGCCATGGGCAATGTTCATCGTCCTGTCCACAGAAGCATGAATGTCGTCTGAACATCCCTTCAAATCGGCATCCTGATGGACAACTCTTATCGGCATTCACGGGAATAACAGTCATATGACTCAGGAAAAAGACCCTGGATGCGGCAACAGCAAATTCGGACAGATGTGCTCTGGCATGGGCGGATACGCTCCCGACACACTCAAGGCCATCAACGAGCTAGACCCCTCCTTCATCGACACCCTCCACATCATGGACAGGGTCATGATCGAGGACGGGGCACTCGACAAGAAGACGAAGAGACTCATGGCCCTGTCATGCGTCGCCGTCAGGATGTGCGAGGACTGCGTCTACGCCCAGGCCAGAGTGGCCAAGAACTATGGTGCCACCAAGGAGGAGATCCTGGAGGCGATCAAAGTCGCCGTCCTCATCGGCGGAGTCCCCTGCTGGTCCATCGCCAAGAAGGGGATATCCAGGCTCTTCGCGGAATGGGACGAGTAATCCGGAACAGGGACTGCCGACCCTCTCAAACCCATTAAAGTCTTCTTATCTTCCATACAGCCTAAGATTGTGTTTCTTGGTTTATATCATTATAATTATTCATGAAGAGAGACACGAATCGATTTCAATGAGTGGCTCACTATTTAAGCAAAGGTTGGATGGACTCTCCAACCCAATTTAAATATATGCTCTAAGAACATCCAACACATGACCATCGGAACGCGGAGGATTCCGGTTCCCGGAACCACCGTGACCGAGGTCCGCGCCTCCGACTCTTGACGGGGAAGGGAGGAACAACGGAGTGTGTATCACATGGCTACGAAGAAGATCCTGGTCCCCACAGACGGAAGCTCCTACACGAAGAACGCAGTGGAGACAGCAATAGAGATTGCGAAGGTCAACGGCGCGAGCATCACCGCGTTGTACGTGGTGGACGCGTCCACCATGGCAACCGCCAGAGCGGACATGTACGAATCCGTGACCGAAATCCTCAACGAGGAGGGAAGGGAAGCCGTCGCGGATGTCGAGGCCCGGTGCGAAGCCGCAGGAATCCCGGTTGAAACCCAGATCGTCGGAGGACGTCCCGCCGACACCATCGTCGATATGTCGAAGGACTACGACCTCATCGTGATGTCCACGCTGGGAAAGACTGGCATGAAGAAGTACCTCATCGGCAGCGTGGCCGAGAAGGTCGTTAGGATGGCTGACTGCAAGGTCCTCACCATCAGGGCACAATGAATACATGCGGGGCGTAAGCCCCGCTAAACCCCCTACATTCTCATATATCCTAAATATGGCCGTGACGTTGGACGTCACGATAACCATGAATTCGGAATGCAGCACGGAACCCGTCAGGGTGGGTCTCGTCGGGGCCTGCGGAAGGATGGGACAGATGCTAGTCAAGCGTGTCCTCGCAACAGAGGGCATGACCGTCTCCTCGGCCTTCGACCTCGTCAATGTCGGGAAGGACATCGGGGAAATAGTCGGAGTCGGACCCCTCGGCGTCCCGGTGTCCGACTCCAAGGACCTCGCGCAGGTTCTGAAAGACTCCAAAACGGACGTCCTCCTGGACTTCACAATCGCCAAGGCGACGGCAGTCAACGCCCCCATCGCGGCGGAGGCTGGCGTCAACCTCATCATCGGGACCACGGGCCTCAGCGACGAGGTCAAACAGAGCATCACCGATGCCGTCGCTAAGAACAACGTGGCGGCCGTCATCTCCACCAACTACTCCATCGGGGTCGGCGTGTTCAACAAGCTGATCAGACAGGCGGCGCTGCTCCTCGGAAACGACTACGACGTCGAGATCATAGAGGCGCACCACAACCAGAAGCAGGACGCTCCCAGCGGCACCGCCATGACCGCGGCGGAGATCGTCAGCGAGGCCATGGGTGGAAAGGAGTTCAAGTACGGAAGGGAGGGCGTCTGCCCCCGCGGCAAGGAGATCGGCATCCACTCCATCAGGGGAGGGGACATCGTCGGCGATCACACGGTCATGTTCATCGGCAACTCCGAGAGGATTGAGATCCGCCACCAGGCCCACTCCAGGGAGATCTTCGTCGGCGGAGCCGTCATGGCCGCCGGCTGGGTCGTGAAACAGGCCAAGGGAAAGGTCTACTCCATGGCCGACGTGCTCGATTGAGCCCGTAACCTTCTTAGGGGGTGGGAGCCCCCTACACCTCATTTTCTGAAATTGTGTCGACAGTGTAGACACAAATGTGCCAGACATCCATGGATGGTTTGAATCCGCCAAGTCTCACCATCAAAACATAGCCAAGTCTCACCATCAAAACATAGCCAAGTCTCACCATCAAAACATAGCCAAGTCTCACCATCAAAACATAGCCAGACTGAAATACCAGAAACGCAGATATCCGATGCATGGGTCGCCCTGCCGATGCGAGTTACATCCCTCGTCTGATAGACGACGTTCTGAAGGATGACCTACGCCTCTTCGGAGGCGTGGTCGTGACCGGACCCAAATGGTGTGGCAAAACGACCACGGCCGAACAGGTAGCGAACTCGGGCGTGTACCTGCAGGACAAGACCCAGTACAACAGGTTCAGGAAGATAGCCAATCTCGATCCGTCCAAAGTGCTGGACGGGGAGCCACCGATGCTCGTGGACGAGTGGCAACGGATACCCGAGCTGTGGGATGCCGCCAGATTCCAGATAGACAGGCGCAATGAGAAGGGGCAGTTCGTTTTCACGGGATCGAAGATAATCAACGACTCCGAGCTCGAACACTCCGGGGCAGGACGCATCAAAAGACTCAAGATGAGGACGATGAGCCTGTGGGAGATGGGTGAATCGACCGGAGAGGTCAGTCTAGGAAAGCTTTTCGAAGGACAGGACTCCGTCGTCGGGCTGCCCGAATACGACTACATGGGTATGGCCAGGATGCTCGTCCGCGGGGGATGGCCGGACACGGTGGGGCTCGATGACAGGGACTGCTACAAGAGGATCGAAGGATACTGCAACGCGATTGTCGACTACGACTTCGACCTCGGACCGGAGGATGAGAGAGCCCGCAAAGGCACGCACAGCAACAGAAACCTCCGTTCGATCATGAGGTCCCTGTCGAGAGGCTCGGCGTCGTCCATATCCGTGGAAAGCATCAGGAAGGATATGGTGGGGGACGGGAAGATGGAGATAGGCATCAACACCGTCCACAGATACCTGAGGGCGCTTCAGAACATCTGCCTCACCGACGACCTCCCGGCGTGGACGCCGCAGCTCCGCTCCAAGACGGCGATACGCACTTCCGACACCCGCCACCTCACCGACCCGGCGATAGCCGCCTACTTCCTGGACGCGGGCCCGGAGGACCTCGTCCACGACCCAGAGACCTTCGGGCTCCTGTTCGAATCGATGGCCGTCAGGGACCTCAGGGTTTACGCGCAGACGATGGACGGCCACGTGTGCCACTACCGTGACAAGAACGGCCTTGAGGTCGATGCCGTGATCCACCTGCCCCGGGGGAGATGGGGCGCCGTGGAGGTGAAGCTCAACGACAGCTGGGCGGACGACGGCGCCGAGAACCTGCTGAGACTGAGGGACAAGGTCGACTCCGACAGGATGGGTGAACCGGCTTTCATGGCCATAGTCACGGCGGACGGCGCGGCGTACACCAGGGACGACGGCATCCATGTGGTGCCTCTTTCATGCCTGAGGAACTGAGAGTCCGAGGTTCAGAGGAGCGCCCCGTTCCACTCGAGCCCCCTGAAGTACGGGATCCAGCGGGACATGAACCACACGGCCAGGAACGCGACCGCCATGCCGACGAGCGCCCCGGCGATGACGTCCGTGGGCCAGTGCACACACAGGTACAGGCGGGAGACCCCCACCAGGACCGCGTAGGCCATCGCCACGCACCCCCACCTCCTGCTGTGGATCAGAACCGCCGTCGCACCGGCGAAGGCCGAGGCGGTGTGGCCGGACGGGAACGACCACGAGTCCGGCGCGGGAACCAGGAGCGAGAAGTCCGACACGTCGAACGGGCGCTCCCTGCAAACGATGGGCTTGATGACCAGGTCGACGATGACATAGGCCGCGATGACGGACACGATCACCGACACGCCGCACCTGCGCCACCTGGAGGAGCATGTCATCAAGAAGCCCAGGGCGAACCACACCAGACCAGAGGTGGCGCTGTAGGTGATGCCGACCATGACCGAATCTAGGATGGTCCCGTGGACGGAGTCGAACCACTGGAGGACGTCAAGCTCCCACATGGACCCCCGTTAGTCGTCGACGTATATTGACGCATCGGATGATGCGACGAACAGCCCCGGGATCGACATCGGTTCAGCAGCAGCGCCCCCGCGTTGAGGTAGGCGGCGAAAGTCAGCCAGAGTATGTAAGGCACCAGCAGGTAGGACGCCGTCCTGGCGTTCCTGCGGGCGACGAGAATCATCATGAGGGTGATGAGCCACATGAAAACCAGGTCGAACATGGCGTCAGCCATCAGACCGTATCCGAAGAACAAGGGGACCCACGCAAGGTTGAGGGCCATCTGCACCGCGAACAGGATGTAGAAGGCGCGGTCGCCTCCGGAACGGTACACCAGCCAGAGGGAGATTCCGAGGAGTATGTACAGCACAGTCCAGGCCACGGGGAAGACTATGCCCGGAGGGGACAGAGGGGGCATTTCCAGACCGGAGTACCCCGACGAGGCGGACGCCGTCATCCCGGACAGGGCGCCCAGGACGAGGCATGCCACCACGGACGCCAGGAGCACCGCCCAGCCCCTAGAAGTGATTGTAGAATCCATAGGTTCGAATCGGCCTAGGGAGTATATAACCGCGAACAATCGTTCAGGCTATGTAGTCAAATGCGTCGTTGCCGATGGGATTCCCATGTCCGATGGCCTCGGCCACAGGATCTTATTTCCAGGCCAATGAGCTGTGATCCGCAGTGACTTACATAGGGACATAATTAGAATCACAGAATTGTCCACCACCCACTTCTGACGTGCCATAAGGTACGTCAAAATGAGTTGATGAATCTCCGGAGGTATCGGGACCTCTCTCGGCTGGCCGTAGGTCGCCTCGCCCTTGACGTGGATGATGTCGAAGAGCCATGACATAGTGTCCAGGTCTCGGACCTCCGCGAAGCGGATCTCCTTGTTCCTGGTCCCGGTGTTAATGCACATCAGCACCAGGGTGTACGCCCTGACCTTATTGAAGTCGGTGGGATCGATGGTCTTCGACTTCTCGAGGATCATCCCGTAGACCTCGTCCGACATCACGTTCTTCCTCCTGTTGCCCTTGAACGAGGGCTTCAGTCCGGGGGTTGTGGTTGAGGCATATCTCCACGGCGTGGTTGTCGACGAAGTTGAGGATCTTCCTGAGAGCGTTGACCTCGTGGACAAGGTCCGCGGTGCTCTGTATCTCCTTGCAGTAGAGTATGTACACGCGGACTTCCTCTGGGGTCATCGACTTCGGCGACGTGGTCGTTATACTGCCTGCTTCCTCAGCTCGATGAGTTTATCCATTCTCTTGTATCTACGAGCCCTGTTCTTCCATGTCTCTTCTGCATACATACCGCGGATCGATTCCATGTATGTGTCTGCGTATTCGCCAAACGGGTGCATTCTCAGAACCATACTCCCATTTACTACCTTCACTCCGTAGAATTCGTTCTGTGGGAAACGTTCACAAATTAATACGAGATTGCACGGAAACCATCCTATGGATTCACGGAATCCAGAACTTATTGGGTGATGATCACTCCGCACCGAGACTTTTTGCCGGAATCGGCCCTCACATCTGAATCCTTCTTGCCATCCAGATATTCCCTCAATACAGTGAAATCGATATCCGTACAGGAGGAATATAGTCCCAACAGCAGTCTCTTCTTTAACAGCTCCAGTTCTTCTCTGAGTTCGGCATTCTCCTTTCTCAACGCTTCGATCTCGCGACGAGTCTCTTCATCCATACACCATTGTAACCGTTTGCTAGAGATAAATCCACCAGCAGTATGATGATTAATGCGGTTTTACATACTATAGATATGACCAAAATAGTAAGTAAATGAGCTTATTATCACATTTACTAACTATAGAATCGGATTAATAGTAACTAAAACACTTATCTCAGACATACACACTTCGACTTCTCGGAGATCCTCGGACCCCTCCCGCACGACATCGCGGAGCTGATCGCCAGGATCAGGGAGATCAACGCGCTCAACGGCATACGCATCTCTAGATACGGGTCGCAGTTCGCCAGGATAGAGGAGATGGCGAAGCTGAACTCCGTCAAGTACTCCAACGAGATCGAGGGCATAGTCACCAGCGACGAGCGTCTGGCGGACATCGTACTGAGGAACGACGCACCGAGGACCCACGACGAGAAGGAGATCGCTGGATACCGCGACGCACTTTCTTCAATCCACAGGGACCCCTCGGCTTTCGACCTTGACGAGACCACCGTGCTCGGCCTGCACAGGACTATTATGTCCCACACCCTCCACGGAGGCGGCCGCTACAAAGGACGGGACAACGCCATCATCAGCATCTCCGGTGGAAGGAGGGAGATCGTCTTCACGCCCGTCCCGGCCTCCGAGACCCCCGATGCGATGGGGCAGCTGTTCCTCGCGTACATGGAAGCCAGGGACAGCGGCGTGGAGCCCCTTCTCCTGATACCATGCGTCATCCTGGACTTCCTGTGCATACATCCGTTCCCGGACGGGAACGGCAGGACGTCCAGGCTCCTGACCACGGCGCTCCTCTACAACAGCGGTTTCGACGTGTGCAGGTTCGTTTCGCTGGACGAGCACATCTCGCTGACAAAGGGTGCGTACTACAGTGCCCTGAGAGAATCCTCCGCCGGCTGGTGCGAGAGTGACTGGACCTACCTCCCGTTCGTCCGCTATTTCCTCCGGAGCCTCCTGGAGTGCTACATGGACCTGGATACGCGCTTCGCCGTGACCAACGACGGGAGGCTCAGCAAGCACGACCGCATTGCCCTGATGGTGGAGAACAGCCTGGCGCCCGTGTCCAAGAGGCAGATATGCGCCGCACTGCCGGACGTCAGCCCCAGGACTGTGGAGTCGGTGCTGGCGGAGCTCAGGTCGAAGGGGATGATCGAGAAGGTCGGAAGCTACAGGGACGCCAGGTACAGATGGATCGGTCCGAGGGACACTAGATGATTTGTCGGACCTGTCCCTGGACCTTCGACAAAGGCCTTTGAGCTACTTCTCCCTGGAAATGAATCGGACTAGGCACAAGTGTGATCTATGTGCGAGCACACATGCCGATTCATAGATGCTCATGATAGACACCGTTCCGCGAGAGAACACCAGCACCCAGGCTTCGACGAACGGAACAATCAGAATGCCTCGTTTTTATCTATGAATACACCAAACACAATTTTGAAGTGGTGGCTTACTCTCATCATGAGGATTCTATGCTGGAACTCTGGAAACCTTTGACTAACATAAGAAGAGGGAAGGATTTCAGGTCGCTGGAAGCTGAAAAAAAAACCGCGAGATAAAAGACTCTGACATCTGAATGTGCACTGAAACAATAGGATGTTTTATCAAGATAATTATAAAAGACTAAAGAGGGAACTATGCAACCTAGAAATAGGTTTGAACAGAGGGTGGACATGATAACTCATCGGAAAAATCACCCTATAAAACAAGAGAATCGTCCGGTTCCTCTTCGGTATCCATGAAAACACGATTATAAGAAAATATTAAGTTCACAGCTACTAATGACTTGAATCTTTACAATCCGACCATCATAACATAGCATGTGAAGCATTCAGACAACTATCCAAGTATTTTCCCAAAAACATAGATCGACTTCCGAGCGATAAACAATAAGAGCACACAGGGAGATTCGGAAATAGTATGAGGGTGGACGAGTACGAGTTCAGCGAGGAAGGCAGAGCCCTCGCATCAACCGACCACGAAGGCGACTGGCCAGTCGTTTACATCATAAGCGGAAATGAAGAAGCATACATCGGCGAGACCTGTAGCGTCATCAACCGCTTTCATCAGCACCTCCAGAACACCGAACGCAAGAAACTCAAAAAAATAGACATCATCCTGGATGAAACGTTCAACAAGTCCGCCACCCTCGACATAGAACAGTCCCTCATCCGACTCTTTAGCGCCGATGGGAGGTTTCGCCTACAGAACCTAAATGCAGGGCAATCAATCAGCCATGATTACTACCAGCGCGAAATCTATCGCAAAACACTGCCGGAGATTTGGAGATTGCTTCGGGAAAGAAACCTGACCGACCACGACTACAGAACCATCCTGAACTCAGACCTCTTCAAATACTCCCCGTACACCTCACTCACAGCCGAGCAGTGGAACATCTGCCTCGAAATTGTGAGAGAGTTCGTTCGCATGTCCTCTCAAGAAAGGAAATGGACTGCTGTTATCCAGGGCTCCGCTGGCACCGGAAAAACGATGCTCGCCGTGATCCTCATGTCCACCCTCGTAGATGCGATGGAAATAAGCGTTGACCCCGCCCGCGACACCATTGGATACTCCGATGAGGATGAGACAATGCACGAACTCAACACCTTCCTATCCCACAGACGCAATCTTCGCATCGGACTGGTAGTTCCGATGACATCACTGCGCGGGACTCTTCGTACAGTATTCGTCAAAACGAAAAACGGGCTGAAGGGGAAGATGGTCATGGGACCATCCGATGTTGTCAAAGACTACGTAGATAACGGGCCCTTCGACATCCTAATTGTAGACGAGAGTCACCGCTTGTCAACTAAAAAGAACATCCAGAACCAGAAAGCATTCAATGACACTTGCAGGAGACTCGGACTGGATCCTGAGAAAGCGAACCAACTGGACTGGGTAATGAAATGCTCGAGATACAACGTACTTCTTTATGACCCGGAACAGACAGTGAAGGGATCGGACATTACTGCAAAACAGTTCAACGAGACTGTTGGGATGAACCGCACTGATTACCTATTGAAGACGCAGCTAAGATGCTTGGGCGGTGGAGAGTATTCCCAGTATGTCAGAAACATACTGGAATGCACTCAGGATCAAGCGGAGACTGTAGAAAACTACGATTTCCAGATATTCGACGATGTCGGAAATATGGTCGGAATGATACGCCACCTTGACTCAGTCTTTGGACTCTGCCGCAACGTCGCTGGATATTCTTGGAAATGGAGAACCAAGAACATGAAGCTGGAAGATGTACGCAGGCAAGGCCTGTACGACATCGATATTGGTCCTCACAAATACATCTGGAATATGGAATCGGACAGCTGGATTCTCTCCGAGAACTCCGTGAACGAGATTGGGTGCATCCACACCGTCCAGGGGTACGACCTTAATTACGTGGGTGTAATCTTTGGTAAGGAAATTGACTATGACGAGAAGTTGAACATGATTGTAGTCGATCTAGACAAGTTCTGCGATATCAATGTCAAGAAGAACACTGACCCGGAGACGGTCAGAAGATTCATCATCAACTCATATAGGGTTATGATGACTCGCGGAATCAGGGGATGCTACGTGTACGCGTGCAACATAAAACTGGCAACATACCTGAGGAGATTCATTCCAACTGCCAGAATCGATTAAAATAACTGTTCAGAAACGCTTAAGAATACATGATGTGCACCGCCTTAATACCTCATTCGGAACTGAGATCCATAAACTCCTCCACAAAGTGCTTCCGGAAAGAATTCTGGGACATTCATACAAACTTCTACCTGTCTGTCTGTCGCCCCCGTCCATTGGTTAATAAGAACCCAAAGTACAAACAGATTTGATCCTCCTAGAACTCTGGAGTGAGTCCAGTCAACAGACGACCACATACATCGGAACAATGAATGGAATGCCCTTGCATGGATTCCATTCTGCAATCTTCTTGAATTTGTCGAACTGTGTTCATCCAATCTAAGGGTAAATTGTTACAGAGCTCTCTTTTCTCACAAACACCCCTTCAACACTGTGTCTATAATAACCTAACATTGCGATTCAGACTGCTGCAAGTAATCTCAACCATATCATCTGAAAAAATCATCATTAAGGATAATACTCTCTGGACTGCCTTCATGTGCATATCGGAAATACCCAAATCACGGGGATGACCAGCTCCGATGATATAGACTCCTTATTAACAATCTAGATTTCAATTTCTTCAACTGTTAGCCACTAAGAATCATTGCCCTTAAAGCAGAACTTCATGGGAGATGACCAATAATCTCGTCTCCAAATATCACTGGGAAATCGTTGTTGTCCTCCAATACTGTCAGTGTGTTCCAGAGTGTCAGAAGCTTCTCGCCACTTTCGTCGACCATAAGAACATCTCTGTCGAGAACATGGTTAAATTGTTCGTAAGAACAAAATGTCATTATGTGACGATGTCTTCAATTAGGAAGATTCAAAGGGATGCGTCCTGCAGAAAATCTAAATCTGATAACCTCCAAGGATACCAATGCTTACAGATATAACTATCAAAAATCTGTTAGAACAGTAAGACATACGGTTTCCGAATAGGATTAGAAGTTCGATCTAATGCCCCCATATTACGCTCTTGGACACATCTACATCAGTAGAAATTTGTAATGAATTTTAGACGGATGTTGGTCTACCTGACCTCGGAATCTACATCAGTAGAAATTTGTAATGAGTTTTAGACACCAGCAGGAGACCTCGATCGCTTTCATATCTACATCAGTAGAAATTTGTAATGAGTTTTAGACCATCAAGGGTCCCGATTAAAACATTTCATCTACATCAGTAGAAATTTGTAATAAGTTTTAGACGACGTCGCTCTCGCGCAGGGACGTGGCATCTACATCAGTAGAAATTTGTAATAAGTTTTAGACGTCGAGGATGAGTTTGCGATAGCTACATCTACATCAGTAGAAATTTGTAATGAGTTTTAGACACCGCTACTACTCGCACGAAGAGTACAGATCTACATCAGTAGAAATTTGTAATGAGTTTTAGACACGGCGGTCTGCTGGTCATGATTGAGCAATCTACATCAGTAGAAATTTGTAATGAGTTTTAGACGACTACGGACGCATTCGGTCAGTGCTGATCTACATCAGTAGAAATTTGTAATGAGTTTTAGACCTCTAAGGAATGGGCTTCATGGTGGTTATCTACATCAGTAGAAATTTGTAATGAGTTTTAGACGACAGACACACACAGACAGACACTCAGAATCTACATCAGTAGAAATTTGTAATGAGTTTTAGACCATCACCGACAAGTTCTGCGCCCTCGAATCTACATCAGTAGAAATTTGTAATGAGTTTTAGACAATCGGAGAGCTGTCCCCTGCTCTGTCATCTACATCAGTAGAAATTTGTAATGAGTTTTAGACATCAGAACACAATCTACATCTCGCTTCAATCTACATCAGTAGAAATTTGTAATGAGTTTTAGACGCTCGCGCATGGTCAGATAGTAACCATCTACATCAGTAGAAATTTGTAATGAGTTTTAGACCAATTTGGTACGAGGCCGGTACGGGATCTACATCAGTAGAAATTTGTAATGAGTTTTAGACTCCCCGTAAATGAACAGTTCACCGTTGATCTACATCAGTAGAAATTTGTAATGAGTTTTAGACGTTCGATCCGAACGTGTGCGCGTAGATATCTACATCAGTAGAAATTTGTAATGAGTTTTAGACCGGCCGGACTGTCGGTCGAGGGCCGTTAATCTACATCAGTAGAAATTTGTAATGAGTTTTAGACCGTGCAGAACACATCGGGAATCTCAATATCTACATCAGTAGAAATTTGTAATGAGTTTTAGACCCGTCGAATCCTCAACGGCATCATTTCGAGATATTTTTGCTCTTATTTTATAATTTCCCAGAAATTTTCATTGTTTTTGATTTAGAAGCTTAAAAACCTGATTGTCTAACACTAAAAACAGACCTAGGTTTCAAACAATCAGTATCGCTTCGTCCTCATGAGCGATATACCCCATCTTTATGATCTCACACGAACTACAGAGGTTCAGGATTAACACACTGTCGTCTTCGGAGAACATAGGCAGAAACATCGTCTGAATTCCAGACACTATGTTATCCAATATACGGGGACTGTTTTCGATTCTATACACTGAATATTGAATTCTGCACCCGAACCTCAGCAAATATTTTGCAAATTTATTCCGCGTGCGATTATTCTTTATGTCATAGCTTATGATGATCATTTCCACATCCGGTATACAGGACATTCACTGTACGTTTTCCTTCCCATAAAGAACCTGTAATAACTCTGAATATAGACGAATATGTCTTCTCTCATATCTATCAGTGGTTTCATTAGAAATGAAACGTAGTCCTTGTTGTGACGTATGTCCAGAAGGAACCGTCCGTTAACCACATTAAAATGATCTGGCTTGCACTGACCTAGATTGATGGCTTTCCTCACGGTCCAATCGATAACCGGTCTGAATGGCTCCATTAAATCACATGTTAGCGATTTGCGCATGTAAAATTCCCTGTGATATACGCCGACATATGTATCGAATCCATAGAGGTTTAGCATGGAATCGATCATGTTAAACAACAAAGTGTACCCAATGTCCAGAGTGGAGTTTATGTAGTCGGGTTTGATTTTAGGTTTCCTACCGTTCCAATTCGTTGTGTTAAAGTTCCCCTTGAAGTACAACCGTGACGCAGTTCCTTCTATCCCCATCAGACCACTTATGTCTCCGTCCCAAGACAGGGCATCTTGCTGAAACTTGTCCAGACGCTCAGCAGCTTCCGTAGCGACTCTATCCCTCTCAGTCTGACGACGGAGTGTGGCGGCCTGATTCATAATCTTATTCGACACAATGACACGAGCAATGTCCATGGAATCGTATTCATACTGAAGACGTCTTAACGCAGTATTACCTTCCACCCTGTAGCCTATAGTGTCATAGGCGTGGAAATTGCTCCCCATCAAGACTATCGGGAATCCGAATCTTGATGCCGCTTTTATCATCGGTGTTGTAATAGTCATACTTCCGATTATAGATAAAGAGGATATCCTGTAACAAGACGTTTTCATCTTGGTATTACCAGACGGGCTTGTTACTATCAAGTTATCGTTTGACAATGAGATGCGTTCACCGTCTAACGCAAACACAAAGACGCTTTGCTTATGAATATAGTCCTCACGGGACATCATGGTCTTCCTCCATCAAACCACAGACTGGTGCATAGATGCATCTGGAACATTTAGATGGAGATGCAGCAACCGCATCCTCCATACGAAACGAGCGTATCCTCTCGATAAGATCAAGGAACTGCTCATTCCTCTATGGATCATCCGTAGGGAGAGATACATCGTAGTTCCGATTGTCCTTCAAACTGTGCAGGCGCATGCGTTCCACCTCATACCCCGACTCCACCATAGCATAATATTGAGCATACATCTGGAACACGTATCCATCGTACACATTCCTGATCAGATTCTTCCTCTCAATTAGAACCCTCTTCACAGGATCATACATATCTATCGAACCGTAGAGTCTCAGCTCCTCCGATATTACACTGATACCCATCAACATCCTTCCAGCAGATCCTCTGTCGATTCTAGCATGTGCTGCGGTTCCTTCAATTTGACATCTAGACTGTGATGCGGTTTTGTCGACATTTCTCATCAGATGATGAAAATATATCGAAGCGGGGCAGAACAGGAAGTCGTTCAGATAAGAAAACGGTATCAAATCCTCCTCCATACTCCAATCACTTCTCCATGAACTTCAACCAGGACGCATTGTTAAGCAACGGGAGTTTGTCTTCATCCGACTCCCTGAGGGTGCGAGCCAACAACAGCCCCTTCATGGCAATACAATATGCACCATTGGCATCCGCGTCTACAGGCATATCCGGGCGCCCTCCAGTGATGAAATGCGTTCCATCAGAACCACGGACTGGTGACTCGATGATGTCCGTGTCTCCATCAGTCACGCGCATATCAAGCGTCAACTCCAGTGCATGGAAGACGTCTGCCACGGCATCTGATGATATAACAGCCTCCCTGATGTCTAATCCGTTGGTGTATTCCACTCCAGAGCGATCCAGAACCGACTTAATCATTCCAGTGGGTGAAACCGCATAGCGAGTTCTGTCTTTCTTGGAGTAACTGTAACGAACACCAAATGTACAAACTGTCCATCTGGTACGTTGCATAGATACCCTCGTTGGAAAATCCTTATAATCGAACTCGAACTCAAAAACATCCTCCGCGGCGTTATACCGTATAGACTTCATTTTACCCAAGAAATCCGAACGGAGCCTGTTGTTAGTGATGGCGGAGAGGTTAAATGCATTTATGAACCCTGTCGTTGGATCTATTCTGGAAGTGTAGGAGGCCAGGACGTGGAAGATAATACCGCAATGACGGGGTATGTCTTCCAGACTGCTCACCTGACAGCAAAGCTGATACGGGTTCAACACACCACCTGGAACACGAAACTCCCTATCCTTAAATGCAAGAAGCTGTAGTTTCTCTATGAGCATTCTCTCGAATGTCTGATACGTCTGCCTCTCCACCTTCTTCCTGGAATTCTTGAATCCGTAATTCAAATCCTCCATGACTATAATGGCGTTCTCCTCGACCGCTATCCTGCAAATCTCATGAACAGCAGCTGCGATATACCCCTCTTTGAGGCTCTTGATGTTGTTGATCGGTTTCCAGTTCAATCTGGATTCCCGGCGCTCTATCTCTCTCTGTCTTAATTTGCCGTAATAATCCACTAAGCGCTCTGAACCGTTACCGACCTTTTGAACAATGGTGTTCAGGCTACGTTGCCAGATAATTCTGCCGTTTGAATCGATGAGTGATAGATACAGCAGGTTCCTCTCACCTCTGTCAATACCCAAGAATTTAATGTTCTCGTCTGAACGCAAAAGATCAATCACCTTACGATTGACATCTGCCTTTCCATCAGTTTTGAAGTTGAACATCAAAGGAACATGAATGAACATACGGTCGTAGCAATACCTCCTATTTTTCTCGATATCGTACTGCGCGGTTTTTGTAACTACACATTGTTCGTATGCTTTGGCCCTTGGCGACAGCTCTTTTATAATTCCATTCCTGTACCTACACAGTTCATAGTACACATCATCTGGAATCGATTTTCCATCAAAACCTGTGCGATTGACGAGAACACTACCCTTGTGGTGCACCACTGGCACCTCTACGCTTTTGTCTCTCCAAAACAGTTCAGCAAACCCACTGAGCTTGATACACACATCCGAGATATTATCATCCGACATCGCCGCTTCCCAATACATAGTATGGAGATTTGGCATCCCTCCAGACTTCTTATTATCTGAATAGTCCTTGTTGTACATCTGGAAAAGGAACAGTTTGCCTTCATTCACCATAGAATCGATTGTTTCCTTGGGAACTTTCACAAACTTTATCGTATATCCCTGAAACTGAACGTCCTGGTAGAACTCAGCGATCGATCTGTAGTCCTCTGTATTCCTAAACTTAAATCCGAAGATATTCCAGTCTGGGTTTTTAGATATCGCTTCCTTGTAAAAATCGATGAGCTCGTGGCAGAATCCCAAATCGAAAGACTCGCCTTGTCTGTGCATTCCAGACCTGTACTTGTCCAGGATATTCTGTGGCGGATTGTACTTATTTATTCCCTTCTTGGAAAACATAACCTTAGGTAGCATCTTCATGGGATCCTGGAGCTGTTTGTACACCATCTTCTCGTAGAAATCGGAACATTCCGGACTATCAATAAATAAGAAGTGGTCTTTAAACTTCCATTTGGGATTCCTAATTCCGACATAGTACTTCCCTCCACGGCGAAATATGAAAGAGTTGTAATCGCTCTCCTTGCTAATATCCCATCCATCCGCAAGATGTCCACAATCGAAGTTCATCCTGAATTTTTCCGTGCTGTAATCCTTCTTGGTAATAAAATTACGACACATGTTGTAGAGACGAACTGCTGATACCAACTCATCGGAGGCGAACCTCATCGTATCATAGAGATTACAATCTAATGGTAGGTCCGAATCATACGATAAAAGGTTCACCAGATCTCTGTACTTGATAATACTGTCTACAAATGCCTTCACCCTTCTATTCATCTCCTCCCTTTCCGAGGACTCCCCTCTCTTAATATCGTCAAATGTCTGCGCTGCATCTTTTGCAGCATGTTCCATCCTGTCGGCAATAAATGATGCCACATCATACTCCGTCTCATCCGATATCGATGCATCCAATACGGCAAGAGAGAACTCTTTGGAACTCAACCACTTCTCAATTTTAGTACGTGACTTCGACGCTGACGCCCCCAGATTAGAAATCTTGTACAGTTGCAAAAGCCCACCTATGTGTTCCCAATCCGAGAACATCATCTGAGACAAGGTCCTAACACCTATGTCTTTAATGTACACGTTTTCTTTGTCGTATCCTCCGTTACGAAGAACCTCGTAAGGCTCTCTGAACACACCTTTTGTATCCATGTCCGTCCAGAATGTATGTATAGCAGCCATCATCTGATCCGCATTCTCGAACTGCGGTATCTTAAACGAACCACTTTCTGAAACAGACAAAATCTGCTTCTGCAACT
The DNA here is from genome assembly GCA_944321985.1 of Candidatus Methanomethylophilaceae archaeon. Lineage (GTDB taxonomy): Archaea > Thermoplasmatota > Thermoplasmata > Methanomassiliicoccales > Methanomethylophilaceae > Methanoprimaticola. Next base: position 5,977 of record CALUNK010000137.1, on the reverse strand, counting down.
TCTGCATTATCACCCTGCGAGTGTCAGGATTCTTCTGATGAAACTCGTTAAGAATCGGATTCAATCCTTTGTGTACATCCTTCTCCGATAAGAAAACACTACCCAGAACTGTGTTGTACTCATCTATATCCTTTTGACGTACAAGCCTGTTGTAGTTGTTAATAGAGAAAAGTATGTCTGGATCAGTAAAACCCTTCATAGATTCTCTGAGCTCCTTAATTATCTCTGGATAATCCCGACGTATGGATTCATACTTCCTGCAGTTTTCAAAATGACGAGGAAAGTTATCATCTACAATGCGATACGCGCATGAACCGCGAGCAGTCTTGATTATGTTCTCACGATTCTTGAAAAAATCTTGGAAATAGCCAGCAAATCTGTCAAACTCTTTCAGCGAATCCTTTTCTCCCTCACTTAAATCCATTTCCGGTATGTAACGTGTAAGAATATCTGCTTCAAACAGACTCTTAGATCTGACGTCTTTGCAGAAGTGCGATGAGATGGCGTTCCTCATCTCATCCTTCATCTTATTAAGCTCCTTCCTCTCCTTCTGCTCCTTGGTCCTTTGGAAAGCACCCATCGCACCTGCAAGCTTATCCCAGTCTAATTCCAGTGTCTCCAGATTCTCATCAATAAAACGGCGGTAACACTCGTCTGCCAGACCTTTGACTACCTTATAGGAATCCTTTCTCGAACGATCCCTCTCGAGAAAACCCTCCTGTTCCATAATCTTAGCAGTTTGCCCCACAGGTCTGAGCTCCCACCTGATTGTCTTGTTCACTGGAAACAGTCCAGTGAACTCATCAAATCCATTCATGAATAATCATTGCATAACAGATATTTAATTTTAAAAAATATAAAACATTTTGATTTTGAAACATTAATTTGTAATAAATGAATTAATATTCCAAATGTTATAAAGTTTCATGACTGATGGCAGAAGGGAGCGTGTGGTCGTTTCCTGTGTAACATTAGACACATACAAGGTTTCAGAACCAATAATCCATTATGAAGCCACGAAGGTCCATCTCATACATTGTATGAGTGGCGAGGATGAGTAGGACGAGGCATACACCAGATTCTATGAACGTGTAACCGAACTGATTAGGGCAGGAAGGGGAGACGTTCTGATAGTAGAACACCAAGAAAATGTCACCGACTTCTCGACGATGCTACGCGTTACCTACAACATCATGTTCGACGAGTATAGTTCCAATCCGAACTCCGATGTTTTCGTAAACATCTCCGCAGGCAGTTCGGAATACGCCGCAGCATCGATCATATCGGCCATGATGTTTCCCACATCCATACCGTTCTCGGTTTCTACCGAGAAGTACCATGTTCCTACCAAATTCTACCTCGATGGGAATGTCCCTGTGGGTCTGGCCGCAGAAGTTCATCTGCCTAAGGTCGTAACCAGATACGATATTGAACCCCCTGATAAGATTCTGGTTCTCGGACTTTCAGTGCTTAATACACTGACAGTCGACTATAGAGCGCCAAAAGGACCCGAAGTCATCGAGCGTCTGAAGAAGAATGGAATTTGGTTTAGGAAAAACTCATCTGGACCTCGTAGCGATGCCGTATATTATCATAGGGATTTCGTCAAAAAATGGGAAAGGGTTGGCTGGGTTTACCGTGATGATCACGAAAAAAGATTCTATCTGACAGACCGTGGGAAAATGATTCTCAACACATTCTATCTGACGGAACAGAATAACTTAATCATGTAAAATCTAGATGAAAAATCATGTACATGCATCGCTGCTTTACATTCCATGTACCTATATGATGAGCCTTTATGATTGATATTAAGTCCAATTTTTACTCAAGCAGATAATTTCCATTTTGATGGTTTATGCTAGCTATAACATACCGTCAAACAATGTCTCTGTACACAATTCGTTTAACTCCGGATGTCTGACAAATCATCCATCCCAACAAACTAGCTAGTCAAAAAGACAACAGAAAATAAGACAACCCAAAGAGACTTCCAAAATAATCTTATCACATTTCAAAAATAATTTCATATTTTGAAGAATAGAAGAAATAAATAATGACTCATCGAGACAGTAGAAACTCCTGTCGTGGATGACGACCGGAACACATGGATCAACCTGTATGTAGGCACAAAACTACCTAAAAGTCTGACTGATAGATACTTCATCACCTATTGCCCCGAAAAAGATGTTAAGACTGCCATAGAAATAAGTAACAATATTAACAAAATGGCCACTGTGACATACATGTACTTCACTAATCCACAAAATGCGTGGTATATACTGATCCACAGGACCGCATCCTTGCGAATGAACAGTGCCAGTATTAAGAAGGATTAGTGTATGCAGCCCCCGAGATGGGGCCAAACACAATACATCTTCCTACATTTTTGGATTTGATTTCAATCCGATTCCATGGATGTATTTCTCCTACTGCGATAACAAAATAACATCGTCACTCTCGACAAACCCGATACTATACGGATTACCGCACGCATAGGAGAATTCGCTCATGACAGAAGTCGGACTGTCCACCAGGACCGTCTCGACCGAAGAAGGCGACATCACAATCTACAGCCTCCGCGAGTCAGAGGCCAAAGAAATCATCAAGGACCTCTCCAAGATCCCGTATTCCGTCAAGATCCTCGTCAAGGGCATGCTCAGGCAGCTTGACGGCACCCTTTCCGTCATCGGATGAGACCACCAAACCGCCCGGAGGATGTGGTCATGCCTGCGAGGTGGACGGCGTTCCGGTCACGCAAATAGACTGCAGGGCATTCATCGGATCCGGCGTACCAATCATCGGAATGAAAACGGGCTCGTACATCGAGATTCTGCGCGACCGGATACTGTCCGAGGATTCCGGGCATATGACGATTATGTCAGATAGGTTCGAAGACCTCGACCGCTTCAGGAGGCTCCATCGCTTATCGGGGGTGAAGATGGGCAAGCTCTGCCTGGCGTGCATAGTGTACGAGGACATCGTAGGAGACAATGAAGACTTCGACAATATGGCGAGGATGACGAAGGAAAACGTGATGAAAGCGCTCAGACGCCCTTCTCTCCGACATCCTCATCCTCATTCAGTTTGGAGACGACGAATGCCATCATCTGGTTGAGGCTCCTGTCGTCATTGGTGGTGATGAGCCTGAACCCATGAGCTTTGTAGTAGTCAACCAGCTCGTCGTGGCAGTCGAGACGGACGACCTTGCATCCGACGATCCCCCTCGCTTGGTTGAGCTTCTCGAACGCAACGTCGAGCAGGTAGCTCCCGAGGCCCTTGGGGGCATCGGCCGAACGGGAGAGCTGCCCGATTAGGTACGACTGCACTATGTTCGTCCTGGAGTCGATGTTCATGCTCTTCCTTGTCTTCCCGCTCAGGAGATTCTCATCGGGAACCCTCATGCACTTGATGCTGAGTGTGATGTATCCCAGGATCCTCACATCGTCCTTGGCGATGGCCAGGTATGTCCTTGAGAGATCCCTTATCTCCATGTCGATGGCCTTCTCCTTCAGGAATGCCTGAGTGGCGGAGTCATGAACGGACCTGAACGTTCCGAGGATCTGCGAGGTCCATTCGGCCCCGTAGATCTCGAGCACCTCGGAAAGGGAAGTGACGATGAACCCTCTGTCGTCTATCAGGGAATCACTTCTTCTTGGCGTACTTCTCGAACAGTCTGCGTACGACCTCGCTGTCTGCGCTGGCGTACTCTATTACCGAGTCCCCGCGCTTCCATACGACTCCGCTCTCGACGAGCTCGTTGAGGTTGGCGGCAGCCTCCGGTGTATCGATCACCATATCCTCGTAGAATGACTCGGTTGCCATGTTACCTCCTCTTACACAATCACAATGAGCACGACCTAGATAAGTTTTGGGAACAGGCTTCCATTCCGATTCTCATGTTTCCACCGTGTCAAGGCGGATATTGACAGATGTGGGGTGAACCGTACTCTGTTAAATGATTAATTCCTGGTCGCAAACCAACCAGAATCCCCTTTTTTCAAGCTTTCCGATGACAGATGTTTCGGTTTTCCTGATGATTCTTTTAAACGTGCAACTGAGTAGAAGCTCCCCTAAATCCTTATAATATACGCGATTAACCGCACGCATAGGAGAATCCGCTCATGACAGAAGTCGGACCGTGCACCAAGACCCTCTCGACCAAAGAGGGCGACATCACGATATACAGCCTCCGCGAGCTGGAGGTCAAAGGAATCATCAAGGACCTCTCCAAGATCCCGTATTCCGTCAAGATCCTCATCGAGGGCATGCTCAGGCAGCGCGACGGCACCCACATCACCGATGACGACGTGGTCACAGCCGCATCATGGAACCCGAAGGAGAACACCGACCAGGACATCCCGTGGATCCCCGCCAGGGTCCTGCTGCAGGACCTGACGGGCGGAGCCGTCATCACCGACCTCGCGTCCATGAGGGCGGCCGTGGCGGCGATGGGCAAGGACCCCGAGCTGATCAACCCCCTGATGCCCGTGGACCTCGTCATCGACCACTCCGTCAACACCGACTACGCCGGCCGCGATGACGCCCAGGAGCTCAACGAGAAGCTGGACTTCGAGAGGAACAAGGAGCGCTACGCCCTGTTCAAATGGGCCCAGAAGTCCCTGAAGAATTTCCGCGCCGTCCCTCCAGGCAACGGGATATGCCACCAGGTCAACCTGGAGTACCTGTCCCCCCTCGTCCACGTCAAGGACGTAGACGGAAGGAAGGTCGCCTACCCCGACTCCTGCTTCGGGACCGACTCGCACACCACCCAGATCGACGGGCTCGGCGTCCTCGGATGGGGAGTCGGCGGGATCGAGGCGGAGGCCGCCATGGTCGGCCAGCCCAGCTACATGAAGCTGCCCGACGTCGTCGGTTTCAAGCTCACCGGCAGGCTCAGGGAGGGCGTCAACGCCACCGACCTCGTCCTCACCGTCGTCAACATGCTCAGGAAGAAGGGAGTCGTCGGGAAGTTCGTGGAGTACTTCGGCGAGGGCTACAGGAACCTCGACCTGGCGGACCGCTCCACCCTGGCCAACATGGGCCCCGAGTACGGCGCCACCACCGGATTCTGTCCCGTGGACGAGAAGACGATCGAGTACCTCCGCCTCACGGGCAGGTCCGAGGAGCACATCGACACCGTGGAGAAGTACTGCAGGGAGCAGGGCCTCTGGTACACCGAGGACCCCGAGTACACCGACACCCTGGAGCTGGACCTGTCCACAGTGGTGCCCTGCCTTGCCGGCCACAAGAGGCCCCAGGACCTCATCCCCATGACCGAGATGAGGGAGAGGTTCGCCGAGACCCTGGACGCCCTCGGCGTGGAGGAGCAGAGGAAGCCGGTCGCCGGACAGCTCGGCGACGGGTCCCTGGTCATCGCGTCGATCACCTCGTGCACCAACACGGCCAACCCCTCCGTCATGATCGCCGCCGGACTGGTGGCGAAGAAGGCGGCCGACCTCGGACTGAGGCCCAAGGACTACGTCAAGACCTCCCTTGCCCCCGGTTCCAGGGTGGTCACGCAGTACCTGCAGAACTCCGGCCTCCTGGTCTACCTCGAGAAGCTGGGGTTCCAGGTCTGCGGGTACGGCTGCATGACATGCATCGGGAACTCCGGACCCCTGTCCGACGAGGTCTCCAACTCCATAAAGGCGAACGACCTCGTGGTCGCGGCGATGGCCAGCAGCAACAGGAACTTCGAGGGGAGGATCCACCCCCTGGTGAAGGCCAACTACCTGGCATCCCCGCCCCTGGTGGTCGCTTACGCCATCGCCGGCCGCGTCGACATCGACCTCGACAGGGAGCCCCTGGCGGTCACCGCGGACGGGAAGGAGGTCTTCCTGAAGGACATCTGGCCGTCCGATGCGGAGGTCTCCAAGCTCGTCGACGAGTACGTCACACGCGCCACGTTCCAGTCCAAGTACAGGGACATCTTCAAGGGATCCGCCAGGTGGGACGCCGTCCCCTGCGAGGACTC
>CALUNK010000136.1 GCA_944321985.1 Candidatus Methanomethylophilaceae archaeon | reverse complement strand
AGTTGGCGTTGTTCAGCGCCTCCTCCACGGCGCGCCGGGCGTTGCGGTAGGTGCAGTTGAGGTCGAAGACCTTCCCTGTGGCCGATTCTATCGCCACGAGCTTGGTGATCTCCGGACCGTTGTAGACGATGTCCCTCTCCTCGTCGGTGAGGTCCTTGAAGGGCACGTCCACACGGACGCCCAAGGACTCGGCGACCCTGTACATCCAGTTAATCCCGAACATGTTCCAGGACTCCACGGCCCCCTGACCGAGGGTCTTTCCCCAGTCCGGCACCAGCTTCGACATGTCGACCTCCCTGACGATCCCCGTACCCGAGCACCGGGGGCAGGCACCCTCGCTGTTGAACGCCATTGATTCTGCGCTGGGACCGTCGAACGGGACCCCGCACTCGGGGCAGACCAGCTTCCTCCCCATGGCGACGTCCATGGAGGGAGGATGGATGTGGCCGTTGGGGCAGCGATGGCTCCCCAGCCTGGAGAACATGAGGCGGAGGTGGTTCAGAAGCTCGGACATCGTTCCGAACGTGCTCCTGACCCCGGGGACGGCAGGCCTCTGGTGCAGGGCGAGGGCGGCGGGGACGTTGTCTATGCTGTCCAGCTTAGCCTCGGCCGCCTGAGTCATACGCCTCCGTGTGTAGGTGGAGAGAGCCTCCAGGTACCTCCTCGACCCCTCCGCGTAGAGCACACCCAGGGCGAGAGACGACTTCCCCGATCCGGACACGCCTGCTATAGCGACGATCCTCCCTAGCGGAACGTCGACATCGACGGATTTCAGGTTGTGGACCCTGGCCCCGCGGATCTCCACATGGTCGGGAACCGGGGAATGGCTGATGTTTCTCGTATCCATGATGCACTCGGCACTCCTATGGCAGCACCTCGTAAAGTAGTTTCACAGAACCCTTCCGAAAGATAATGAAAAATGAGTCCCAATCCTATCGCAGACTGAACACAAAGTCCAATATTGAGGAATACGACACCGTTTGATTGGTTGGCTCACCACACTCATGCGCTTCATCCTGTAGACTAGAGAACGACCGTGTCATGACCAGGATAGTCTTACCTCCTGTTCGTTGATAAATACACCGAAATCGAACCTCATATCATTACGGAATCGAGCCGGTTGTTTAACAGCGCTTCACTTAGAGATGACACCGCTATCCTTTTTGTGATAGTCTGACTCAGATTCTCTAAATAGGGGAAACACTTGAGCATCATCATGCGGAGAGAGAGGCTGTTCACCAAGGACTTCATCCTAGACACAGCCATTTCGCTTTGCTGTTCTTTGAATTACTTCACTCTACTGATCAACATTACCGGCTACGCCATGCTGACGTTCGGAGCCACCTCCACCGAAGCTGGGCTCGCGGCTGGAATCTACGTCATCGGGGGGCTAATCTCCAGAGTTACCCTGGGAAAGTATGTGGAGATGGTGGGAAGAAAGAAAATGCTGATCCTCGGCCTATCCATAGCGCTAATCATGTCGGCGACATACTTCTTCGTCTCATCCATGGCGGTGCTGTACGTGATCAGGTTCCTGCATGGTACCGCATACGGAATCAGCAGCACATGCACCAACGACATCGTCGCCAGGATCCTGCCCCAGAGCAGGAGAGGAGAGGGACTCGGATACTTCCTGTTGAGCGTAACCATCGCGACCGCCATAGGCCCGTTCCTAGGTATGGGATTCGGCCAGGACGGCAACTACACCGCCGTGTTCACTGTAGGTCTAGTAATGTACTCGGTCGCACTCGTCCTCGCCCTGTTCCTCAAGGTTCCCGAGGAGACCCTCACCGAAGAGCAGAAGGCTGAGGCCCGTAGCTTCGATCCGAAGCATCTGTTCCAGTTCTCCGCCGTCCCGCTGGCCATCACATGCATGGTATTCTACTTCGCCTACTCCGGAGTGCTGAGCTTCATCTCGTCCTACGCCGAGACGATCGACCTCGTCGAGGCAGCCATGTACTTCTACCTGGCCGTCGCGGTCGGCATGCTCATATCCAGGCTCACCACCGGGAAGATATACGACAGTCGCGGACCGAATATCGTCATGTTCCCCGCGTATATCGCGTTCTTCATCGGCATGTTGGCCTTCTCGCAGGCGACCAGTGCAATCGTCCTCCTGTGCGCCGGATTCATAATAGGGTATGGTGTGTCCATCGTCTACGCTATCAACCAAGCCATCGTGGTGTCCAAGAGCCCTGCTCGCAGGTACGGAGTCACGACATCGACCTTCGCGGCGATAGTCGACCTCGGAAGCGGACTGGGGCCCTCGGTCATGGGCATGATTCTAGCCTTCGCGGGATACAGGGAAATGTACCTCATCTGCGCATTCATCAGCCTCATCAGCCTCGTGATGTACTGGTTCATCCATGGTAGAAGGTTCGGGAAGGAACCGGGCAAATCCATAACGGTACTGGAAGAGTGAGATTTCAACCAACCCCTTTATAAATGAGTCATTCACCTCACATCCGCATGAAGTACAGATGTGGCGTATGCGGATACATCTACGACGAGGAGAAGGAAGGCGTAAAGTTCGCCGACCTCCCTGACGACTGGCAATGCCCCGTATGCGGCGAGGGGAAGGAGGGCTTCGAGCCCGTCGAGGAGGACGACGAGTCCCCGGCGGCTCCCGCCCCCGTTCCCGCTGCCGCCCCCGCCCAGACGACATCCGTCCCGGAGATCTCCGGGTTCGAGGAGGAGGACCTCCGCGAGCTCACCGCCGGACAGCTCAGCGCGCTCTGCTCTAACCTGAAGCGCGGATGCGGCGTCCAGCAGCTGGCACGCGAAGCGGAGCTCTTCGGACAGATTGCCGACTACTTCGAATCCGTGACCGTGCAGGAGGACCACGACGGGATCGCCTCCCTCCTCGGGTTGATCAACTCGGACCTGATGGAGTACGGCGACGCCAAAGCCACGAGCGCGCTCATGTCCGACAGGGGCGCCCTGAGGGTGCTCACATGGAGCGAGAAGGCGACGTTGATCATGAGGACGGTACTCGAGAGATACCAGAAGGACCCGTCGTTCCTGGAGCACACCGGCGTCTACGTGTGCGACATATGCGGGTTCATCTACATCGGCGACAATCCCCCGGAGGTCTGCCCCGTGTGCAAGGTCCCCGGCCACATGATACTCAGGATACAGGGAGGTGCCTGACATGCCTAAGATGATAGCCTCGAGGAACCTCAGGATATGCACCAAGGACTGCATGTGCCTGTACGTCTGCCCCACGGGGGCCACCGACACCGAGACGGGACAGATAGACTTCTCCAAGTGCGTCGGATGCGGGGACTGCGCCAAGTCCTGTCCCAACTCGGCGATATCCATGATCCCGTTGGACTACCCCCATCAGCAGCCCAAGGACGGGAAGGTGAAGGAAAAGGTAAGGGCGATAGCCAGGAGCAAGGCCGCCCAGGAGAACATCGCCAAGCAGATCGCGTCATCGACCGACGACCCGAACCTGAGGGTCCTCATGAGCGCCGTCCGCAGGTCGGAACGCCTGATGGGCGAGGACCTGATCAGGGAGACTGGCTACCTGCTCCCCCAGAGCGGAGAGGTCAGGAGGATGCTGGAATCCTTCGTTGCCAACCCTCCGGAGGGATTCCCCGTCGAGGCGGCGAAGGAGCTTCTGTCCAGGATGAGGTTCAACTCCTGAGGAATCGAGGGGCCACCGCCCCTCACCCTTCAAACATCATCCTACGAACACGACGTTGCGGATCGGAACGGTCCGCTCTCTTCTTATCGATCCCCTCTCCGTGGGATTTTTTATCCTTTTTACGCAGCATTGAAAAAACTTGAAAAACCCCCGATTGAACCTGATGGAAACACTGCCGTCCGAGCACTCCTATGAAAACATGAGAGCGAGCATGGATTCTGACCATGTGGCTGCATCTGACACAATCTTGTGACATTAACAGAAGAACGGATCGATACCGACTCTTAGCAGACCGAAAGCCATATAATCGGACCATCCACTCGTAAAGCATCCGCTGGATTGTAGCCGATTCGATCTTCGTTCCGAATACACGTACACGTCACTTTCAAAGAAAGTGTCTTAGATTGGAGCTATCAGGATCCCTAGTATGTCCTCTATGGCATTGTGTGACCGCCGATCGTTCAGCGATACATCGTTGACAGGGGGAGCGTCACATGTTTCTATACCTGAACACTAAATCCGCAATAACTGTGGATATCAAGGCGTATGCTGCCATGACTGGGCAAGCGATCCTTATGTCAGGGACATAATCATTAGTGTAGAGAACCCCGTTATCGCCCATATTGAACACGGTCTGTACGCCCACCGGATAATCACCGAGTATCCCAGCTTCATAGCCTATGCTGTACCATGGCTCGTTCTCGAATCCGACATTCTGCATAAATATCTGCAACACTACCAACAAGAGGAACGAGACCATCATGGCCATGCTACCCCTTGGAGCAAGCGAACTGAACAGCATACACAACCCGGTAACGGCAAACAGATAGAGCACAGCAAGTGGAATCGCCACTAAAGCCCTGGATGGGACCTCGCCCGCGAGCACTGCACAGACGATGAACGTAACCGCATAATAGAACACCAAGACCACAAGAGACGGCAAGAACCCCGAGAGGAACTTGCCTGCGAACAACACGTGCCTGCTTAGGGGCTTGGTGAATGTGATGTAACCAGACCTGCGCTCAAACTCCTCGGAGAGGGACTCGGTGGACATGACCGTTGCGCTAATCGCCAGAACCAAAGATGCAGATGCGACGAACGGTCTCAAAAGTATCAATGCGGCCTCGGTTCCCTCATACCTAGTCATCTCGTTGCTACCTGTGTTCCACGCCAGAATGCATATCACAGCAGCACAAAGCATCGGGAACAACATCCTCCAGCTTATCACTTTCCTACGAGCTTCGAACCCGGTAATCACGAAGACCTGTCTGAACGGATACCAAACGTTCATTCGGAATCGCCCCCGGTAATGTCCATGAAGGCTTCCTCCAGCGGATCCTCCTTCCTAACAGCGTATACGCGCACACCCATGGATACGAGATCCTTGACCAGGTCCGCCTGTTTCTCGGGACCGCCCTCCAATCTGACTTTGAGCCCTCCGCTCACTTCTGATGCCTCTATAACACCTGACATGCCGGAAACCACTGAGATCACACCAGATTCGACATCACCGATGACGGAAATGGTGACAGTGGATCTGCGGGTAATGTCCTCCAGACTCCCCTGTGCGGCCGTCCTACCATGGTTGATTATCACAGCGCTGTCACACAGACCTTCTACCTCGTGAAGCATATGAGAGCTCATCAGTATGGTCTTCCCCTCCCTGTTCAGTTCGGTAAGTATCCTTCCGAACTCGATGGTCCCCTGGGGGTCCAAACCCGAAGTCGGCTCATCGAGTATCAACATTGAAGGGTCCCCTAGCAGGGACTGCGCCAGAACAACCCTCTGCCTCATTCCCTTCGAATAGGACTTCACTTTTCCATCAGCGCGATCGGACATCCCTACGATGTCCAGGACCCTCTCTGCCTCCGAACGCGCGGATTCGGACGACATTCCTGACACTCTCGCCAGATACTCCAGGTACGCCCTGCCGGTCACATCCGGATAGATCTCCGGGGTCTCGATGACACATCCCACGCCCGACATTGCCGCTACCGTATCCTCACGAACGTCAATGCCGTTCACCAATATCTTACCGGAATCCGGTTGGAACAGATTTGTGCACATCTTCAGCGTGGTACTCTTTCCAGAACCGTTCGGCCCTAGCAGTGCGGTAAAACTTCCCTCATCGACGGTGAATGAGGCGTGGTCGACTGCCGTGACATTCCTGAACGTCTTCACAACATCCTCCACTACAAGCGTTCCTCCCATTCACATCACCTCGTAGTAGAACTCCAATGTCTCCTCTGTGACTACATCACATTGATCGTCTAACGTGTAGTAGGTTACAGTTCCATTCATGAGGAATTCCCAGCCTTGCGTCGTGTCTACCTTGAAAACGAAATCTGATTCTACGTATGTTCCATCTGCGAGAAGAATTGAAAGATTGCCATTTTGATTGTAGAACGACCCACTCTCACTGAGACGGGAATAGAAGTTCGTAATGAACTCGGGAAGGAGGGTTCCTGGAATGTCCGCCTCGACCCTCACATACTCCGTAATGTTGTAGTTAGCCAGGTTGGAAGATACCGAAGTCACAGTGACGGTGCCCTGCCTGGGGGTGCCGTTCTCGTATCCAGAAATACGATAGACTGTTGTAGGCGTAGGGTCCATGTTCATGACACTGTTGACGTACCTCACATTCTGATGATAGCCTACACTCATGTCTAACTCAGCGAATTCCAGAGATCCATCGTACTCGATCACCGTCCGCCCCTTGTCCCTGACAGATTCCAAGCTACCGTCATTCACGAAGAACGTGAGCTCGTGTCCAGTCAGCGGATCGGTGTACAGGTACTCCCATTGCGACCCTCCGCCTGACCCCCGTATAGCATCCACGGGAACCAGTTCTTTACTATCTGTCATATAGCTGTATCTTAGATAGAATTGAATGGAATCGGTGTTGTTAGAGTAGACGTTCATGGTGAGTTCACAATATGTTCCTTCATCCGTACTGTAGATTGGAGTCACTTTCGATTTGAGTGTCAGTGCTGTCAGGGACACCCCCTCTACGAACACGCCGACATTTCCGTAGACCGAACCATCTAGAGCACCGTCCTCTGGAAATGTCTGAGATCTAACTTCGTCACGATACCAGGACAATCCCGCAAAAGTTGCGACTATTATGATTACAACGGTCGCCAGACAAACGAGCTGCTTCCCCCTCATGATACCCTCTCGGTCATTTTACGATTTCTGAGAACTCATTGCAGTGCTCGATATATAAACGAAAAATGATTGGATGATATATCCGATTAAAATGTGACCGGACACTGGACAAATGCTGACGATCAGAACACCAAACCTGTAGGAGACAACTTACCGATACAATGGATTTAAATACTAAAAGGGCCGCATTCCGCAGAAGGCGACCCGTTTGGACGGACGTCTTGTCCTTTTGAAAAGTCCTGGTTCACTCCTCGGGCTCTATCATCACGATCTCCGCATCTGGTGCGTGGCTCCCTATGCTCCTGATCCCCTTCATGCAGGAGGCCTTGTCTGCATATGCCTGGGAGGCGGCAATGATCTCGCCGTTCGACGCCTTGAGCCTGAACCTGTACTTCCCTCCAACATCGAAGAACATCTCGTACTTGGGGTTCTTGAGGACCTCGTAACCCTCCACGGTCTGATCCTCGACATCGACGGCGCAGTTCTTACGGACGCTCTCCGCACCCACCTTGCAGTTGGCTACTGATGTGTACGTCTGGGATGTGCATATGACCTGGTTGTTGTTGGCGATCAGGTTGAACATGTACTTCCCGTCATTAGTCGGCTTGATTGCGAACTTTCCCATTTACATCCCTCATATTTGAAATCACCATACTACTTTAAATAGTATGCATCAAAACGTGTACTGATTCTGATTATTGCTGATTCAAAATTGAATGTTATAAGATAACATATTGTGAACACTGTGTTCCGCGATAACCGTCAATTAGAAATACCATACACTAAAAAATGACGATAGTATGGATTGAAACGTGAAACCCCTTCGAAAGCATGTCAACAATAAGAAATCCGAATCAGCGATTACCACAATCCCGTGTGTTAATAGCCTTCCTAAGTAATCTGCACCATCATGATATTCCAATTGTCGTCCACACGCTTCATGATGAGACATCAATCTAAACCTGTCATCAATCTGGTTCATAACTCCTAAAAGCAGGTTGACGAGAGATCTCTTCCACCATACTGTACCTGGAATTTAAATTACAGATACAATCGGGTACCAGAGAGTAGAAGGACATTCTAGAATTCGATCCGATTACTCTGTTTAAGAAAATCGAAGTATACCGTCAGTTCAAAATCTGCGTCTACAGAGATAGCATAAACTTTTCAGAACTCATAACGTCCATCACTGCAACCATATCAGGTCTGACCCTCGCTACACTCTGGTCGGTCGCCGCTAACTCGGTAACCGAAATAGAACATAGTCAGAATTATCTAGAAGCTTAAAAACCCTAAGGGTAAAGATTTAAGCTTCCTATCGCGCCCACGCTCATTACTATCATATGTTTGGCATCCATGGGTGTTTCGAAAGTCGTAAAAAGGAGATACCTGTGGGGACGGTAAATCCAGCGAGCTGTTCATGCACACAACAATTGGAGTCAGCATCTTCTTTCTTCTCTTGAAACTAGGAATCCTGACTCCAGTAATTATCAATCTGTGACCTAGTTGGAACCATCATCCCATCGTCGAAGGCCGTGTGAATCCTCGGATTCGGAAAGACCTCTGTGACGATGGATGTGTTCGAGGACGGTTGATTAGTCCACCATGTTGAGATATGCCCAACGAGATTGTGATTTGTTCTTCCTCTTTTGTTTCTTACAAATATACGATTCTCTCTTCGAATCCCCTTTAATAGGTGGATGTCCTTGTTCCTGTAGCACTTTTCATATGTGAGTGTAAAAGGCAATCTGAAAATGTGACCCTTGAAGTCTCTGGCGATTCTCAGGGAAGATGTGAAAGTGTGTGATTCCAAGCAAAGCAGTTGTCATGTACTAGGACAATTAGGCGCAGACATTCTTGCAACCGTTGAACTCTGATCGACACAACTCATTTGATGTCAAAGTACACATGCTTCAGACAGAATTGGAGTCTATCGTCCTCATATAATCGGAATCATCAGATTACCATACTCCCTGTCCTTCCCGAGACGCTTCAAGAGAACAGGATCATCATACACTTAACGATATCTCATTTGAACTAATTCCTGCAAACCAGCACCAGCTCGTTAAAGACGATTAGTTAGTACGGTGTCTGAAGAACTTCGGTCTCGTGATATTACCGTGCATTCATCACTGGTGAGACATTCACACGAATCTTTTCAGATTCAAAAGCAGTTAATATTCGACAGTTGTAGGAACAGGGTTAGATTTGCTTTGTCTTTAGTTTGGTGTGATCGCATCTTTATACTTGTTACAAGAATCATACCAGCATATGTCCGCTAATAATATATTCGTTCCTACAAGTACCACGACAGCGACGTAAAACCGTTGAATGGTAGTACAACAACGGTCCGTGACTATGTCAACTATCTGGAGAGGATATTCGAAACATCTGAAAAAGTGTTTTATCGCGGAGAGGAAGACGGTAATGGTTTATCAGATTTCACAGAAGATACTATTCGTCAGTATCTGTCGGATAAGATTTTCTACACAACGGTCACCATTGTACTCATATCACCTAACATGTACGACATGTCCCTGCCAGAGAATAAACAGTGGATTCTGTGGGAAATCTCATATTCCTTGAGAGAAACCCGCCGCGAATCTGGGAAAAGTCATATGAATGCCGTTCTCGCGGTCGTCCTACCAGACCGCAACGGAAGATACGATTATGCTGTGAATCAATATGATTGTCATAGAGGGATCCACACGGATAGATTTTTTTCCAATAATAAAGAAAAAAATATGTTCAACATAAAGAAACCCGAAACGGGCAGTTGCAAATGTGGATGCCAGGTTTATCATGGTGTGTGCAGTTACATCCCTCTGGTGACATGGGCGGATTTCATCAAAGACCATGGTAGATTTATCAGGATGGCGCTGGACAACAAAGAGAACTGGGAGTCTTTCAACATCTGCAAGAAATTGGAAGGATGATGGCACGAATATGTCGGACAAGATAGATCATCTGAACATAATTGAATCAGCTATCACGAGGATGGCAGGGAATTCTCTACAGATTAAATGTTGGAGTCTCGCAATCGTGAGTGCGGCTATTGTCCTTTCCCGTAGCGTCATCATTGTTGCATGTGTATTGCCGGTAATGCTTTTCTGCTATCTGGATGTGAACTACCTGTCGCTGGAGAAGGCATATCGTAACCTGTACGACGAAGTGCGTCAGAAGAACGACTCGGAAATAGACTTCTCGATGCATTTCACACCTGTTCCGAAAAAAGACTCCTTTGTATCATGGTCAGTCTGGCCGTTCTATCTTTCGATGGTGGCCTTGCTGGTGTCGGTTTCCGTTATCAATTATCTGTGGTGATTCTGTGGGAAGGAATGTGTTCGTATCGTACAAGTATGCAGATTCCAACGTCAGACAGTTCGTCAATTCTGGACACAGGACTACAGTCAGAGATTATGTGGATGTAATATCCAGAATCCTGGAAGGGACCGACAGGTTCTATTTCAGAGGAGAGAATGACGGAGAGGATCTTTCCTATTTGGATTACAGGACGATTGAAAGGAAGCTGGCCGACAGGATGTTCTATACGAGCGTAACCATAGTCCTCATCTCTCCGGGGATGTTCGAGAATGTCCGGGAGATAGAACAGTGGATTCCATGGGAGATATCATATTCTCTGAAGAACAAGACCCGTTCCGACGGAAGCAGTAACATGAACGCTATACTTGCGGTCGTTCTACCCGACAGGAACGGGAGCTACAACTATGCCATGTATTCAGACGGCCGCAATATCTTCGTGAAAAAAAGAGCTTTCTTCAGGATAATCCTAGAGAATATGTTCAACAGACGGGGGGTCGATCATTTCAAAGACAGATATGGTAACCCTATGTACGTTCACGGGGACAGCTACATAGAGTTGACGACGTGGTCGGATTTCCGCTCCAACCCGGAACAAGCTATCGATCTGGCACTTAGGAACCGTATGGAATGGGATCGGTTCGATATGGTGAAAAGGATAGACGAAAGATGGATTTCATGAGTAATTGCCATCTATCGTCGGATTTCAGATACTGTTCACAGCAATGCGGTGATCATATCGCTACGTTAGGAGGATGACCACTGTGGTTTTCGAACTAGAATATGATGAAACGGGTGTTTATGTAGACTACACTCCTCGCGATGGTACAGACTGGATTAAAGAACTGTTGAAATGGAACTCTTCCATCAAATTATGCAGGATATTCGAGATAACACAATCCAACATAGATGCGGGGAAGGGATTTTTAGAAGACCCGATAGAAGAGCACGTTCACTTCAAAATCGGAGATTACGAGAATGGGTTGTATGTTATCAGGCCACCTGTCCTGTCGGAAAAATACACCCTCTCTATAAGGGAGATGTCTGAACTCGATTCGTCATACTTCAAAGACTACTATATGCCTAACGCGATGGACGTCGTCTTCGAAGTATTGAAGAGAGATATTACAATCGGAAATGAGGATGGAGATCTTTCACCAGAGTTATTGAAATCAGCTATGGGGAAGTATCCTAATAGTACAGAATACAGGCATTACAAAAGATTGAGGGCCGCAGAGATACTGAGTGCCGAGTTGGAATTGCCAAAGGATTACCGTTACGCTTATGACAGGTATGTGGAGAAACTCAGGAAAGGAAAGAAGATGGATGATCTCCCGGACATACGTACCTTCGATCTGCAGAAGTATACTTTTCTTTATGAGGAGATGAGGGAGATGCTGAATAATGTCGAGAGCTACAAGGAAACCGATTGGCAGGAGCGGATCATGGAAATCGTAAAGCTCCTTTATCCGCAGTATGCATACGTTACGCGTGAATCCAAACTCACTGAGATGTACGGCAAGGGGAAACGTGTGGATTTCGTTGTCGTCAACAGTTCCGGATACATCGACATCATCGAAATAAAGGACCCGAAGGTCGATCTGTTGGCGACATACAACGAACATCTGGTCAGAGATCGCAACAATTACGTTCCTAGCAGATATCTGGGTAATGTTGTTGCCCAGGTTGAGAACTATTTATACGGTCTTAATAAAAACAGCACAGCGGCTGTTAATAATGTAAAAAAGCATTTTTCCGAATCCGGTAAACCATTACCAGACTCGCTAAAACTGAAGGTATTAAACCCTCGCGGAATCATCATAATGGGCCGTAGTAATACAGAGGATGATGAGATATTGGATTCCATCGAACTCCTGAGAAGACAGTATTCTCATATTGTAGACATCATCACATATGACGATCTGATTGACAGATTGCATAACGTCATAGAGTCGTTGAAATGAAACGACGATTAACCCGATTCGCGAGTCATTATTTCCTAAAAACATGAAACACAAAACGCTTCAGGATTTCGTTCCAGCAGAACGGAAAATGGTGCCTAGACGATCGAATTGGCCGGTGCGTTCGAATATCGTGGATATTAAACTATCCAAATGTCGTTTTTCAGTGTGGTGTATTGCGACAGCGTACGTTGATGTACCAGAGAAGCCAGACGAGGATCAGTGTGGCGACCAATCCGATCAGGATGAGGGCGGGGCCGAACACCATCGCAACAGCGACCATCGTGCCGTCTTCCATGGATCCCATCTCCGGCGATTATCAGGAACAGGCATCATCACTGGGTATGAATTCCGCATCCGGACACCGTTCCCTGAGTATGTCCATCGCGCGCCTCTTGTCGCTGGGCGAGATGCAGATGTAGTGCCCGGTTCCGCGGTCGTACCATATCCTGATGGAGTCGGGGGATGCGCCGTGCATGTTCGAGGCGTACTCCTTCCTTGAATCCTCGACCTTCCAGATCCTGTCGTAGTACGCCGGGGGTTCCGGAGTTGCCAACGGGTTGGACACCGTGACCTTCTCGTCGTCGAAGGTGTACCTCAGCATGAACGGGGTCAGTGCGACGAAGGTCTCCAGGATGATGAGGAGTACCACCAAAACCAAGCCGATGCTCGGGAGGACGAATATGAGAACGGCGAAGATCAGGAGCAACAGAACCATCGAAATGTAGACGACGGGGCCGTAGGCGCTCCTGAAGGTTATCTCCGAATCCATAGGGATCGCAAGGCAATTTCGATTAATCAACTTTCGTTCCTGGTCATACTTTTCCATTCCCATTTATGTCAGTTCTGAGGACACGCGGACGGACCGGTGCTGACATGGCAGGAATCCGGATGGAACCAGGCCTGTTCGAATCATCCATTGAGGACAACATGGATATACCGACAGTTCCGGTCATCGTTCACGTCGTCCCCAAATCCGTTCGGAAATGATAAGGGAAGATGCCGACCCCGGAAGGGGTCGGCGTTTCACGATCGGTTCAGGATGAATCCCGCGATGTCATCCACGACCTCTTTGTCCACCGAGCCGTGTCCGTTGTACTCCGCGGTCGTGCCCTCATAGGGCCCCTCCGATTCGATGAACAGATGGTTCATCTGAACAGCTTCCTGGCGATCGATGTCACCAGGAAGGACATCAGGAAGACGCCTAGGAATCCCTCGGCAATCAGCAGGATGTGCTGGACATCGCTCAGCCCGTCTGGGGTGACTCCGAGGCTCATGGTGATGAAGGCCACGAACGAGTCCTTGAAGGCATCCAAAGGTTGGCTCCCAAGGACTGTCATGATCACCCCCACAATGGTTGGGATGACAACCATCCATAACGCAATGAGTGCGATGCTCGTTCCGTACTGACCGAACACCTTCATGATTTCCATGCCGGCTCTCTTGAGAAAGCGTGAGGGACTATCAGCACCCTTCGAGCCGGTGTCAGTCCTGCACTGATAGTTGTTGTACTTCCGAAGGAAGAAGTCCGCCTCGTCGAAGCGTCCGATCCTGTCGAATGCGTTGCGGAGCATGAGCATCTGTGCAGCCATCTGCTTGTTGTTCGGACCTCCTGGCTTATCCATCAGGATGCGAACGGCTTCGAAGAGCTCCTCCTTCCCGATCTCCGACAGGACGTTACCTTCCAGATGTCCGTTGTTGTCATGCAGACACACCCATCTGAATTGGACGGTGGAACCGAACGACGCATATCTCAGATCCAGCCATAGATCGGGCGCATCCTCTCCATCCTTCCTCTGGATATCCAGCCTTGTAGCCCCGTCGATGACCGTCTCCTGTAAATCGATGAGATTGACGGCACCGGCGATGTGTAGATGTCCTGTGATCCAACAAGTGGACAGGAGGAGGGTCCTGAGATTCTGTTTATCCATGTCCCTGACGAGGAAATCAACATCCAAATCACCATGGAAGGTCGAACGGATCACGGACATCTTCTTCGCATCGTCTCCAAACTCTAGGCGCTGGAACGTGGTGTACCCGTTGACAATTAGGTCGGATAGTATGGGACTTTTGAGAAACCTTGTGCCGGAGACAAAGAGTTCGCCGTCACAGGTTACAGACTCGAATCTGAATTCGCCCTCTATGCTGACGTCGGAGATCGAGGTGTATATGCCGAAATGGGTGTTTTTGAACGACATTCCGACGTAACATGCTCTATTGGAAAGACCCAATCCCTCGAAGAATGTCTTACTGTTGAAGATGGTGCCATTGAAATTGGCCGATTTTAGGAACGATGTCCCATGGAAGTTCGCGAAATGGTCGAATCTTGCGGCGGAGAAGGAAACAGCATCGGTGAATACGGTGTAGTCTGTCTCCGTATCATCACTGTCGATGATAACGCGGTCGAACAGTGCTTTGTTGGAGAACGTGGCATCAGCAAAATCCGCCTCTCCGTGGAACCCAACGGATCTGAAGGATGCCTTTCCTTTGAAATCGCAGCTGTTGAACCCGGCCTTCTTCACGAATGTGCAGTGGTCGAAGGAAGCGGTACCGTCACACACCATCCTGTTGAAGATTGCATCGTTCTCGAACATCGAGCAGTCCAGGGACAGATCGCCGTGTATGGTGCTGTGACACATACGGACATTTCCCCCAAACACGCAGCCTATCATCATCAGGTCCCCGTCAAAGCGGGCATCGGCCATTACGTCATCGAAGCGGCAGAAGGCAAGTTCTACCCCAGGCCCAGGACTAATGGCGGAGTCAAACACGTATCCGATGATATGGCGGTCCTGAACGATGGCCGTGTGGTTTTCCAATACCAACGTTACCGTCGTCTGGGAGCAGACGGGACTGATACGAAGGACATTTGTCTCGCATTCCACGCGGAACTCCCTGCGGAGGATCTTTAGTCTGTCCTCCAAAGGTATATCGGAATCCATCGTCCTGACCGAATCTCCTGTACCGAAGATGATGCTATCGAGCTCATCACGATTCGATTGTATCTGCATAAGGTTCAAATCACTGATACATTATGTGATTATATTGCCATCGACCATTGGCTGAGATTTCTTCGAGTTGTACCAGGACACTTTGTAAAAGAGGGGCGTTCCGCCCCTTGCCCTCAGGATCCCCTGAGGGCCTTCTTCATCTCCCGCAGCTCCTTCCCCTGTTTCTCGATCAGGGCCTTCAGTTCCGGGACCTTGTCACGTCTCATCGCTCCGCCGCCGACATCGACGATCTTGTCTGTGTCCGTCGGTTCAAGTCCGAGTTTCCTCATCCCTTCATCGAACTTCTCTCCACCTTCGAAGGCGTAGAATCTGTTCTCCGCCAGGAATCTGTTCAGTTCCCTGATATGCTCGTTCTTCAGTCTGATGACGTCCGGATGTCTGTTGATGTTCTCCTTCTTCGTCTCATTATCTTTCTTCGTGGTCTTCTTCACAGGCATTTGCCGCCTCCCGGGGAAACCCCGAGGGAACGGCCGGGCGCCTGCGGCTTACGTCACTTTACGATGGAATCGGAAAGGGCGATATGTCGCAGGCGACAGTGCACGAGGGGTTGTCCGGAGGCAAAAAAAAGGTAATCAGTTGTGTTTGTAATTTTAAAAGGTTTATCGGATTACGTATTTTTCAGTATTATCGTTTTTCCCATTAGTAAAATAAGAAAGAATTCAAAGAGCGATACAGCAATTGTTAAGTGAAAGATTTTGTATCTGTTCAATTCACCATTTGAATCAAGGCGTGATGTTTCGAGTGTTTGTAGATGACGATATGGATCTCATCTATTCTGGCATGTTGACTCAATTTTATCAAAGAAACCAGAATCTGAAGAGACTCTGTATCATTTATCGAACCAAAAACGTCAGACAACCCGCCACCAATCAATGGCATGTATATTTTCCTACCATTGAAGTTCGTATCTATGTATCCCATTAGGGTTTCAATGGCTTTTGCGTATTCTTCCGGCGTGCAATGAGCTTTGTTGTTCTGATCAAGTTTCGATAAAGCCAACAGATAATAGGTGCAACCCTGTATTGTTACGGGAACAACGTGTCCTGGCTGTTGTGTTTCGAACGCTCCCTTCTCATCGGGTTCAGATTCCAGTGCCGATGAGAGTTCACTGACAAATGCATCCTTGTTTCTGACAATATTGTTGATGAATTTTCCATGCAGAGTATTACCGGATATGATGATGTCGTCTACGGTCGTATTGTAGTTCCTATCTACAGGTATGACTATGATTCCATCCGTCTTTTTCAGCAGATCGCCGTATTCCAGAACTATATTTGTCTTTTCACCGTTGATCTTTATCGTCTTTGGAACAAACCATTCAACAAGACATAGTAACAGAATGATAACGATGATTGCGACAACAAAATAAATGGAATATCTGGGTAGTGCTGCAGTAAGCATTGCCAGTGCTAACGATATGACGGACAGACTACGAAACACCAGGTACATTCCAATCACTTGTATGATTTCAGACCCTTGTGTGAGATGTCCCTGTAATGAACCTTCTCGGCAATTTTGGATTTCGTTTTGTCGAATGCCTGATCTATATACTTTTGGGGGTTGTAAATAAAATCAGAATATTTTACCAAAACGCAGAATCTGCCATCTTCAGGATAATGATCGCAATCACCTTTCTCCAACAAATAGTTCTGTGAGAACTCCCTTAAAACGGTTTCATCATTGATGCGAACAATGCTGATCTCCTTTCCGCACGTCTCACAGCGGTATGAATCGCCGAATATCTCGGATTCCATCTCAGGTAACACAATTCCGATGAGACCGCTCAAACTGTTTCCTTTTCTATCGAACAATGTGGCTTGCAGTTCTCTGATCATGAAACTCTGTTTTGAACGACCGAATTCATCCAGTCCTTCATTTTCAGACGAGTGTTTACCAATGAGATAAAGAGTCACGCTGGATCCCTTCATGTATTCTTTTCTGATCCTCTGCATGACATAATCAAGATCCTCGGAGTCGATCCATTCATCCAGATATTTTCCGGACATCGATTCGATTTTTAATAGTTCAGCAATCTTCTTGCAATAGTACTCATCTTCTTTTTTGAACGATATGAAACAGTTATGCGACACACAGGATCATATTCATGCGGGTTTTTGAAATTACTGATTGTTTGGAAGACATACAATCAATGAGGGACTTCAATCACTTTTGGACGATGATTTGATTAATTTAATTTCGGATTCCAACAGACCTACATCATTTGTACTGAAATGTCATGAAAATTCAAAGTTTAAATCATGGCTCAATACACACGCGGTGAATGCAAATGGGAAGGTTCTCAGTCAAGCAAACGTCCGACGGAAGGTACATGTTCAACCTAATCGCCAACAACAACCGCGTGATCAGCAGCTCCCAGACGTACGCATCCGTCGCCAACGCGAAGATCGGAATCGAGAGCGTCCGCACAAACTGCGCCGCACCGGTCGAGGACCAGACGGTGGAAGGCTGCGAGGTCCTAAGGCATCCAAAGTACGAGGTTTACCTCGATGTAGGCGGCAAGCCGAGGTTCAGGCTCAAGGCTTCGAACGGTGAGATCACAGCCGTGTCCCAGGCGTATGCGGACAAGTCCGCCTGCATGAAGGGCATAGCCAGAATAGGTTCCCACGCACCCGATGCGAACATCTTCCTGAAGAATTCCGATCAATCGGCGATCCATAATGGATGGCCGCCCAAGATGAACGGACCCACCGACTTCGGATTCATGAGAGCTTTCAGGAGGCGATACCTGTAATCAAACCGAGCCGACAGATCCCTTCTTATATTCTTGCAATCATGCATTTTGTTTGTATTTGCTATGTCAAATGCTTATCGATACGGTATCTGGCTGATTCCGGGAACGAGTCATATTCAACGTATTGCATGCTTACGAATCGTACAGATAATTTAGGAAAGTCTTCAATAAAAGCAAAACTATAGTCCAAAATTGAATTTTTCATAATTCATTTTTGTCCAGCTTATTCTTGTATTCGAGATAACAGATCATGCAGACTATTTTTCCATTAATTCTCATTTAATGAAGATTAAATCCAACAGTATCCGGATTCAATGTTGCTTTGCCATATCCCTTATAGTTTCTATGACATCATCGTTCATAGTCATCTCTTTAAATCCGGACATAAACCATACTGCATAAGCATCATCCGACATCCACGCTCCCTCTTTTTGTTCGACATCATATTCGCACACAGTTCTGATATCTTCCTTGGTCTTTTCTGAGAACGGCGAAATTACGATTAGGTGTTTTCCAGAACCTTTCTTGTATTTTCTTATGATCTCATTGATGTGTGGATCTCCGAAACCATATCCAATGATCAATACGATCTCATTGGATGCCATTGGGCCCTCTATCAAATCTAAATACGTTTTGAAAGGTTCGTAGTAGAAGTTCCTCTTTTTCCTTTTTCCGGTTACTATCGGTGACAGCACAGGTTTGCTACTATCCCCTTCCGAATACTGCATTCCATTCCTTGATACCGAAATACAATGATTCCACAGGCAAATTTCCGCATCTCCATGGGGTTTTCCATTAAGAGGTCCGCCGTAATTCACACATCCATGAGGATGACACAGCCTATTAGAATCATCAGAAGATGCGATCATTGATTTCTTGAAAATGGAATATTCATCAGGATCTCCAGAATCAAGTTTAGCTCTGACGAACCCGTCATTATACCGATTGAGAGATTTTTCCACCCAGGTGTCATAATTGAGCACGCAAAAATCAAACGAAATCGCGTCATCGTTCAATGATTCCAATCTGGAGAAGAAACCAGAGAACCATGCAGGAGGTTCCTTCCCATCATATGGTGTTATGGAAAGCAAGACTCTTAGAAGGAGGCGGTCAATCAGACTATTTATATAACCGACAGTGGCATCTTTCTTCAATCCACAGGTTTCCATGGTTTTTCTCATGGAACCATCTTGATCTTCAGAGATGCCCATGACATAATCCCTGATCTCCATGAGCAATTCGTAGACGTCCTCAAAATTGAAGTTGCCTGGACCCCCGTTGGATTCCACAATCCTTCTCAATGTGATACATTCTTCTGATTCTATTGGATCGCCATACTGAGTATAAAGGGAACAGGTTATGGATTCTGTACTCACAGATTTTCCATCGTTCATCTCGCCACTTGCCTCATACACAGCACCTGCTCCCAGAATCACAGTGCAACGAACCATGGTTTCAAAATAGGATCGGGCATTATATTTAGCTGCAGCCACACGATTTTCATCATCTGACGGCCTGCATGATGCTGCACTTGACATACACGAGATTCTTATGTGACCTGTAGCATTCCTTACATACAGGCTTCTCAGCACTGGCATCGTATTACTTTCTACAGATATAACTGTGGTTTTCTGTCCCACATATCTGATGTTAGAATAACACTACAGGGATTCATGTATCTGCCGCAGTAAACATACCGTGGGTATGAGGGATTATACGACCGCATCTGATGTGGTGGATGAGGATTATTTTCTCGATGATTACTTGTTCCTATTCAGTTTTCTTTCCAGTTTTTCAGAAATTTTATTGTTTAGGGTTTTTGACCCGAAGTCGTATGTATTGAATCTCCCTGTTCATACATTATGTTTGAATAGTTCCCATATGGATTTATCCTAACGTTCAATGTGGATGTTTCATCTTCATCACTTGATGTTATGCTTATGAACAAATTCCATCTTCCCACGCATATCATAAATATTCCTGTCGAGCGGAACATACCGCCCGACAGGGTTTGTCCAGAATGGCATCACGCAGCACTCGTCACGAAGGATACGCTGACCCTCACCATGACGGTCCTTACCCCGTCGATGGTCGTGTCGACCTTCATTCCTATGCCGTCATGATACCAGACTCTCATCTGGCTTCCCTGATGGTCGATCGAGTACACCTCGCATTCGATCTTTCCGAATGCAGTCATCATCGTGTCTTGGCCGAAGAAGTACATATCCTCCTCCGGATACTCCAATGTGAAATCCTCCTTGGACACTGTCATCACACGAGCATCTCCATCGGCTATCTCGGAAACCACATAGTTGTCACCCTCATATGCGGAGACTGTTACCTTCGCGTACACAGTATCATTCGACGTTCCTGGGAATGAGCAGACCACCCCAATCGTATCCCTATTCTGACATCTCCTATGCTCAATCTTGGTTCATCATCGGCGACATGATCCCTTGTGTCGTGATTCCCCAGATAGTAGTAGGATCTACCCGCCATTACAATCGCTATGAGCGCGATGACAGTCGCCATCGCCATCTTCTTCTCCATGAGAGAGCATCACCCCGACATCTCTTATCTTTCATCGATGTATTATTGGGAGGACTGCATAGATCGAATCCTCCCTATCGATTATAATAATGGGGTTTCTCCCCTGTTTGTTCACCAGGTATCGCAGCCCACTGTACAGGTGTGGATTAAGTGCTACCTCGAATGTCTCCGAATTCCAGTGCAGAATGTTCTTCCTACAGTCAAAAGTGACTGGGTAGTTGTCTATGCAGTGATGGGAGTACTCATCGTTTCCATACTTGCATTTATGAGAGCACCGGCTCGCAATAGAATGTGTTGGTGACTGCGCTGGAGTCCCTGTCTATTGTATGTGTGATGGAGAGGTAATAAGTAACGATATTCGAATTGTTTAAAGTTGTCAAATTCAATAAATATAAATATTTACATCTCCGCTTTTTAACTCTTTTTCAAGAGTGCCACAAAAATCCATTCCAACCTCCCTATAATATTTACTTGTACACCAATCATCCAATGCGACTCTGGTTATAAAAGCAATATAAAATCCACTCCTCCTAAGACAATCCATTATTAATTTAACGTTTGTACATGATCCCCCGGACAATAAAACCTCCCCATATTTTGATTTGTTTATGATGACCAATGCAGCTAATGTTCTATTACATTCCATCAGAAATATATTTATTGTATCATCTCTAGAATATTTAATAATCTCAGATTCGGTCAAACCAATCTGTACAGATGGATCTGTGCATACATCCTAATTTGATAAAAATATTGTAATAGCATTTGCATCATCGTGAGTGGCACGACGTATCGTAAATATGTCTGATTCGAGCAAAATGTCGCATAATGGATTCTATCCAACCCACTTTATCAAAGCCAAAGACCATAATTCACGAATATATGTGTAAACATCTTCACGTATTAATTTTAGATTTGACAAGTGATAATGAGTGGCAACTTCAGTAATTAAAACATCCACCTCCACATGCTCTCTCCCGGCAAGTAATTCATAAATGAAAATGGCTGTTTTATTAAAACTAAATTTATCATCTTTATTGAAGATCGTCGTAACAACTACTAGTTCACCATCTTCGTACCAACCGCTTATGTTTTCCGGTAAAGATGCAACACAACCATAAAGCACATTTTTCAATATTTTGTGTGATGAGCATTCTGACATTTGGTCACCGACAAAACTTCTGTTGTAAACTTTAATAAAGAATAATCATTAGCAAGCTCTTGTTTTTGCCGTAAATTATTGGTTGTACTTCCCACAATTAACGGTGCGATTATGACTGAGAAGTTAGAAGATGACGACTCTGTTTCTATCCTTGGAGCGATATACTCTTCAACCATAGAATATTAAAACAAACTAAAGTAAATATAAATTGTTATATCACCACAAATCTAGATAGCCCTCGATTACGAATACGCTTCTGTTGATTTAATCATTCGACAAGGTCGAGACGGTGTATACATCAAACAAATCAAATAACATCTTTGTTTTACGGCTCATAGAACTAATATATGTGGTTTCTCCAGAAATAACAGTACGATATGATGAAGCGATCCTAAACACGTCATCTGCTGTCATTTCAGATTCTTTGATATCCAACACACGTTCGATCTCCATTCTGATATCTATAGAAATACAACGAATAAAATACTGCATATATCTTGAATCAAAAGAAATCTTATACCTCGAATGACCGCTGTATAGGTCAGTTAGGGATCTCATATACTTATTAAGTCTATTATATAGCTTGATTGCAGACATACACTCGTACCAACTACAAGTCGTCGTTATGAAAGCATGCAATCCTGCGTTTGAACTAATATATCTGGTTTGTTCTGTTTTTATTGAGCAATTATATTCACCATATGCATCTTTACTAAAATCAACGAACTGCGACTCCCATGAGTTCGGATTGATAACATCTTCGATTTGCCTCTGAGTCATGTTCTTCATCTCCTCACATCTTAATTTGAAAAACTTTCTCACAGTGTCTAGAACATTTAGGCCCTCAGTTTCATCACGCCATATGTAAACATTAAGCGTGTAATTTCTATCGTCGAATCTCGAATCTTTTTTATCAATCAAAATCCAACCTCCCCCCGATGATATAAGGCCCACTACTGACGATATGACCTGATACATATGACCGTCAAAAATACATTCTTGAATACCATATGAGTCCTCGAATGCATCCGCACTATACATTGATCTAAAAACTGGCAATGATGGATTTATTGGAACGACCATGTCACGATTGTTCATAATTAATTTGATAATGGACTTTCTCCGGGAGTCCCATGGAAGAACTACAGATATACGTTCTGATAACTCTTTACCTCTATCCAAGACATACCCTATAGCACTATCTGGATCTTGCAAACCAGTAGCGGATCCGTTGATGATAAAACGCCCCTCGCTGTTTACAATAAAAAATGTGGGGTAATAGTTTAGATTCAATCCTTCTACATTACTCGTGCTTTCCAATTCTCTGTTAAAATCCGTACATTCAAAAAGGAATGATTTTTTCTTACAACCTAGTTCCAGATAGTATTTCCACATACGTTCTCCAATAATCTTACTAATTCTACGCATTTCCGTTTTAGAGACAGACACGGTATTTGTGAAAGGCAGGAAATAAAAACCCTGAACTGCGTCGAAAGGATCGCTGCTGGAGGAGGGATTTGCCGCATAAGCAATAGACAATGCCAAGATGGTTCCAAAATCCTCACCGAAAGTGGTTTTAATTGCATCGACAACTCCTAATTTTTCAGCAATACTATAACACAATATTACACTACCATAATCTAATGACGTAAAACTTCCATCATGTACAGAATCTTCTAACGCCTCCGGTCTGATTTTCTTTGGAGATATAAGTCCTGTTTTCGGATCGTATGTACCAAGATATGTCATCTTAGAAATGGGATTCTTCTTGCCTGGAACACGGGTGGAGGTGCAAGAATACGCATACTGCTTACCATTACGTTCAACATAAGTTATCTTCATTAACTTCACCTGCTAACTAAAGTGTTCAAAAAACATGAACTAACTATTACAGAATCTAATGATTAAGAATTAGGGGATGAATTGTTTGTTCCGGAAGTTACCCTTTGTTAAATATGAATGAATAAACAAATAAACTCGGCGTACAATAATGTGTTATCTCTTGTTTAAATATCGGACTCATCCATTCTGGAATATTATCCGTATAGAAATGGACACTAATCTTGCTGAACATATCGCCAAATTGTGACTTGATCAGATAGCATGATCTTTCTACGAATTTACAATCGCCAATACAATACAATATTGTAAGAGCTTGAAGTGTTGAGGTAATATTAGGAATTGAAACAATAAGCATATTGAACCTATTATTTTTCGATTCCTCCCCCACAATAATCAGTTTACCGAACAGAATATACTCTCTCAACATCATAATGTTGTGAAAGACAGCCACGTCCTTGCCAGAATCCATATTCACATCTCCAACAGTTGCCAAAATTGATTCGGCATCATCTGGTCCCAAAACTCTCAGCATATGAATTAACTCCAAATGGTTAGACATACCGATTAAGATTAACGAAATACATGTTTGAAAAATTAGAACAATGAAGTCTGTGACTAACAGTCTGTTCAGAAAGTTCGTCTGGAGACATCAATATGGAACTTCCGAATAAACCAAAAAATTGACGAAGTTCATCATTCGACGTACATACATTTAAAAGTCCTGCTTCAACATATTCTTTCAAAGTCTTTTTCATTACATTTCCAAAGTGAATAGGCACGAATGGAGAGAGAGAAATATTTCCACAATCATCAATAAACAACATTTTCGCTTGATTGCCAGAGGCTAAATATAAAAGATGCTGAGCAGGATCACCCCATTCGATTTTCATTCTAGAATTGACTGCCATTCTGGAAAGCATCAACGATAAGCGGATATAATCGGACTGAGATAGTAAAGCTGTTTTGAGTTGACAAGCACGTCCTAAAATCATAACTGGTTGGACACGAAACATCGACACTCCCATAGAATCAAGATTGCAAATTAAATCCTCAAAATCGTTGAAGTTTTTCTTATTTGGAATACATGCAACACTAACCTCTAAACCAGCTTCGATGATGACTTTTATTGATTCCATTACTTTATCAAATGATCCAGACTTGTTGCGAAGCCAATCGTGTGCATCACGCAATCCATCCACACTTACTTGTACATTGTTCATACCTGCTTTAGCCAGATTGTAAACAATTTCCTTAGAAATCATCATTCCGTTGGAAGTCATACTGATTGTTCCTACTCCAGAATCCTTCAATTCCTTTACTAAAGAGATGAGAATGTTGCTACGTATGAGCGGTTCTCCTCCACTAAGACAAACAGATTCTACAGGTAAATTCGCTATTTGTTTTGTAATTCTCAATAATTGATCATCTGTCAACTCTTTACGGGATCCAGAACCACTTTCATTATAACAATGCCTACATCTTAAATTGCATCTATGAGTTACGTCAATGGATAATGAAAACGGTACGACTTCGTCTTTATACCCATTATTGTTGTTTTCAACCATTCATTCAACCCCTTTCACATGTTCCTGTACCTGAACACGAACGCCGCGAACGCCGTCGACAGTATGGCGTATACGGACATCACCGCGCAGGCCATCCTGATGTCCGGGACATAGTCCGATGTGTAAAGGTTCCCTGACGCGTCAATTCTGAACACCGTCTGGTTGCCTATGGGGTAGTCGGCGATTATCCCCGCCTCGTACCCCAGGCTGTACCACGGCTCGCTGTCGAACCCCACGTTCTGCATGAAGATCTGCAGCACCACGAGCAGCAGGAAGGCCACCATCATGGCCATGCTGCCCCTGGGCGCCAGGGCGCTGAACAGCATGCACACGCCCGTGACCGCCGCGAGGTACAGCAGCGCAAGGGGCACCGAGGTCAACGCCGAGCCGGGTACGCCGCCGACGACCGCTAGGCACAGGGCGTACGTCACCGCGTAGTAGAACGCCAGAACGGCGACGGACGGCAGGAACCCCGACAGGAACTTCCCGGCGAACAGCACGTTCCTGCCGAGGGGCTTGGTGAACGTTATGTATCCCGACCTGCGCTCGAACTCCTCCGAGAGGGACTCGGTGGACATCACGGTGGCGCTTATCGCCAGGACCAGCGACGCGGAGGCGATGAACGGCCTCAGGAACGCGTTGGACGCCTCCGTGCCGTCCATCCCCGATGCGGCGCCGCTCCCTGTGGTGTACGCCAGCACGCATATGACCGCCGCGCAGAGCATCGGGAACAGCATCCTCCAGCTCAGGACCTTCCTGCGGGCCTCGAACCGCGTGATCACGGACACCTGCCTGAGCGCGTATGCGGCGTTCATGAGCCGGCACCCCCGGTTATGTCCATGAAGGCCTCCTCCAGGGGATCCTCCTTTCTGACCGCGTACACGCGCACGCCCATCGAAACAAGCGCCTTCACGAGGTCCGCCTGCCTCTCCGGACCGCCGTCCAGCCTGACGGTCAATCCACCGTCGATGGCGGAGGCCTCGGTGACCGCAGGCATATCGGAAACCATCGAGATAATGTCACGGCTCACGTCCCCTACCGTGGATACGGTGATTGTGGACCTGCTGACGATCTCCTCGATGCTTCCCTGCCTGGCGACCCTCCCGCGGTTGATTATCACGGCGCTGTCACAGAGCCCCTCGACCTCATGAAGCATGTGGGAGCTCATCAGTATGGTCTTCCCCCGCGAGTTCAGGTCCGTGAGGATCCTCCCGAACTCCGCGGACCCCTGCGGGTCCAGGCCGGACGTGGGCTCGTCCAGTATCAGAAGGGACGGGTCGCCCAGCAGCGACTGTGCCAGGACCACCCTCTGCCTCATGCCCTTGGAGTATCCCTTCACCTTCCCGTCGGCGCGGTCCGACATGCCGACGATGCCGAGGACTCTCTCGGCCTCGGACGCGGCGGACTCCGACGTCATCCCGGACACCTCGGCGAGATACTCCAGGTACCTCCTGCCGGTCACGTCAGGATAGATCTCGGGCGTCTCTATGACGCACCCCACGCCGGACATGGCCCCGACGGTGTCCTCGCGGACGTCGATCCCGTTGACCAGGATCCTGCCGGAATCCGGCTGGAACAGGTTGGTGCACATCTTCAGCGTGGTGCTCTTTCCGGATCCGTTAGGACCGAGGAGGGCGGTGAAGCTCCCCTCCGACACGGTGAACGAGACCTCGTCCACCGCGCGGAAGCCCCTGAACGTCTTGATGACGTCCTCCACGACGAGCGTACCGCCCATTCACACCACCTCGTAGTCGAACTCGACCGTTTCTTTGGAGATCGCGTAGCAGTCTCCGTCGAGATGATACATCATTACAGTTCCAGACATGGTGAACATTGTCTTTCCGTACTCGTCAACCCCATAATCGTACTCGATTTCAGGAACTATGTATGTACTGTCCTGTCTCAGATACGATGTTGTGCATAGCATCTGATTGATAGTCCCTCCGTTGGCAGGCATAACCACGGACAGCAGCTCCTGGGGAATCAGGGTTCCGGACAGTTCCAGTGACAGAATGTGTCTTTCGGAGACATAGGCTGCGGAGTTCACGACCGCAGGCATCGGCGAGATCAACAGGCTCCCCGAGACCGGAATCCCGTTCTCCGTCCCCTGGACCGCCATCTCGGTCTTATCGCCTGCATCGCGAAGGATGAGTTTGCTCACATACTTCAGCTGTGGCTCGTAGGTCACCACCAGGTCGAATTCCGCATACTCGAAATCACCCTCACCGCCCACGACGGTGGTTCCATTGAACCTTATGCTCTCCAGCATACCACCGGATTCACGGAACAACAGCGTGTCGCCCGTCACAGGATCGACATATTGGCGAGACACGTCTGGCCCCATGTCCTGGTCCGAGGCGGCGTCGGAGGGAATGAGCGAGTCGCCGTCAGAAACATAGCTGTAACGGAGCCCGAACGTCTCAAAGACGTAGTCCTGGTTGACGCTGACGGTCACGCTTATCAAACAGACCATGCCTGAATCGGTCCAGCATGACGCGTCCACCCTAGACTCCAGGGATACGTTCCAATAGTTCGAATCGCCCAGTCTTACCATAGCGTCATAATCGTCGCTTTCCAGATACCCCGGAGTCAGCACATGGACGTCCGACCTTACATCGTCCTGATAAACGCATAGTGCCGTCACGGAGACTCCTGTCAGAACCAGAATCATCGCCAGCACGACTAACTGCTTTTTCATACATACCTCGACATAAAGAAAGCCGGCCTAAAGGCCGGCTGTTTTAAACATACTAAAATTACGGATCAATGATTACATCCGCAGTCAGAGTGTAATCCTCGAACTCATAATAGGGGTCCCAAGGCCACAGATGTTCATAGTACGGCTTGTAATAACAGACATTATACTCATCTGTAGCATTGTAATGGGAACCATCCTGCACGTATACAATCATTCCAGGTTCCACAACGATTGTCGGCTTACGATTGTTCTCGTTGGTGTCATGATATATCTGGAAGAAGTTCTCCCCAGTATTGCAACGGTTCTCGATAGTCGTCTCTGAGATAGTGTACGACCAAGATGCTGATAGCTCCGGGCCTCCCGCGGAAATGCTCACACCGACCTCCTGCGACACCTGTCCATCTGTGTTGGAAGGACCATAGGAAACAAGCCCCTGGAAAGCATTCTTAGCATCTACATCACAGGTCACCATGATGTGGGCAGTCGACCATTCACTGTCTAAACAGACGGATTCCGCATAGTACCTTACTGAATAGTAGGTCTTACCAAGACTATTGCCGAGCTCTGTGTAAACAGCAGTTCCATTGATTTGCGCCTTCTTGCCGTCACAATCAAGGGTCTTGGTATAAGAAAGCACCACGTCTGAGTCAGCAGATGAGCTTTGGCTCTTGATAGAATCCAGCCAAACCATCGCAAGATCCAGGGCATTGTCAGAGTCGGACTCTACACCATAGCAATACACCGTGCCGCTAACTGGATCACGATAAATTGCTGACACGTCTGATTCGGGATCAACCGCGACGGTGATTCCAAGATCGGTAAGAGTTGTAGCGTCACCCTCAACAACCATAGGTACCCCAGACATTATTTTTTCAGTGAACAGATTTTGATTGTTTGTACACACAGTTTGGAATGCGATCTCGTCCATAACAAGTGTATTGGAAGATGTAGTAGAGACAAGAATCTCTTCTGAATTTGTCAGAACTGTTGAATCGACAAATACTACATTAGCATATGAAGCGTCATCTGCATCATAATATTCCACACTACTGTCAGCATCCAAGCCTCCAAGGCATGGTAAAACAGTACAGAATAATATTACCGCAGAGACGACAACAACACAAGTCATTTTCATCTTTCTATCCTCCATTTGGTTGTGGCCACAACGGAGTTTTTACGATAATATTACAATATAAAACCAAATGACTTCATGCATAGATTAAATCCTAATGTAGCTTTGACACTATATGTGTCATGTTAGTATATTGTATTATAAACTTAGATTGATAGATGTGATGATCCCATTTTCGACCAGATGCTACATACGTTTTGAAATAAGCATAAACGGACGAACAGATGTTTTTGAAGTCGACGACTATCTAATTCAAAATAAAAAAACTTGAAACATCTTTCGAAATTGATGAAATTTATAACGTTTTGGGTGTACTAAATTAGATGGGACACCGTTCATCAGTACCATCATTTCTTATCCTTGGGCGATACCATCCTCCACCCGGACGTCTTCACCCTGATGACAGGACGGAAGAAGTCGAAATCGCTAGAGATCTCGTCATCATCCCGGACCTCCGGCCTGCAGTGAGGCGAACAGGGCAGGTATCCGAGCAGGGGCCCCAGACCGCCGCAGATGTTGCGGCCCCCGTCGCCTCCGCATGTGGTCAACGTTCCTCCGTCCACCAACTCCCGCCTATAGGGGTCGTAGGCGATGGACAGGCCGAAGAAGTTGGGTTCCTCCATGTCGTACGGCCTTCCCCGGTCCTCCGAATCTTCGAAATGGTGCAGCCTCATCTCGTAGTCCATGCCATCCCCCCAGGGGAACAGGGTGCGGCATCCGCCTCCGCACAGATAGGCCCACTCATCCGGTGTGGGGAGGGTGGCTGCCAGTTCCCACAGCAGGGACAGCTGAAACTCGGGGTAGGTCATGCGGTGGCACAGCCATGCGCGCCACCCATCGCCATCGCGCTCGAAGCGGACGGTCTGGCTGACCTCGAGGCTCTGGCCACCCTTCTCGGCCCACCTCTTAAGGCCCTCCAGCCATTCCGGGTGGGCGGTGATGCGGGGATCGTCCATGGGCACGCTCTCCCATCCGATCTCCTCCAGTTTCCGGCCCACGAACATCGGGCCGATGGTCGCCTGGCGCACCGGAGCCATGTCTTCACCGATGAACTCCTCCGGAGTGCAGTCGATCCCCCATTCAAGGAACACATCCTCCAGCTCCTCCCTGCTTTCTTGATCCATCCCCACGGCGAACCGCTCCCAGCCGAGGACGACGGTGTCGCCCGGGACGAAGACGAACTCCCTACCGCCTTTTTCGAACAGCCCGGTGGTGCAGCTCTGTCCCCAGCGGGAAAATTCGCGTAGCCCCCTGAATGTCATGTTGTGGCGATCTGCCAGTGTCTGCATCAGACGGAGCCTCTCTGGCGGCTCCAACCTATCGAATTGCGGACGGAACAGGTCCTCGTTCATCGTTGGTTCTCCTTCATTACCCAGGTTCCCCTGAAAACCCTCGCATCGGACACCGACCAATGATGCGGCCGACCGCATCTGCCTGCACCAGGCCAAGATGTGCTTGTCAGCAAGAACTGACGCTCGGGCGCGACCGAACAATCCGATGTTGTTTTCATCCTCCGCATCCACGTTTGTCCAGAAGCGACGGATCCCAACCGTGGTCACTCCTCGGGATCGTCCTCGATTTCAATGAACAGGATGTACACACCGCTGACGTTACCGTCGGAGTCGTATCCGAAGTAGCACGGGTAGACCCCGTCGCCCCATCCCGACGAGAATATCGGGATGCTCAGGTCCGTCCCGGGAACGGTCCAGTTCGCCCAGTCCCCTCCATCCCTCTGATAACGGGGGTTCTCGTTGTAGCTCTCCTCGAGGAGGTCGCAGAACAGGTCGTTGTACGCATCTATATCCTCGTCCTCCTCCAGACGCTTCGCCCAGTACTCCCTGAACGCCTTCTGGGTCCCGACGTCCGCGATGCATCCCATGCCGGTGTCGACGATGAATCCGAAGTAGTCCCCTTCCTCCAGGTCCTCGTCAAGATTCTCGTCGCCAACCATCGCCATGTCGTAGCGCACCGGCCTGGCATCCGAGACCGTCACCTTCACACAGGCGTAGCGGTCCCCGTACTTCTCGCTCGGTATCACGCAGATCGTCACAGGGTAGGTTCCCGGAGGTACGGCCTGGAAATACGGCGGCCTGTCCTCGAGTTCGATCAGCGGGTCGCATGCCAGTATCCGTCCCGTGGGGAAACTGACGGTGCCGATGTCCATGGTATCCACATCGGTGTTCCCGATCTTTCTCTCTGTGAAGTACGCGTCCAGGTCTATCCGGCTTGTGAGCTTGTCCTTCTCGTCTCTGTATCTCTTCATCCATTCGTCTGTCATCTTCTCTCCTCCTTTGCAATCATAAGTTTGCATCAATCGTTGTATTCTGATGCTCGGCTCGCTACAGTGCGAACCTGTCTTCCTCCGATTTCTATTTCCAACTCTACTCCGTAATCATCCGCCCATTGCTGAACAACGGCCTTCCAGTTGTGAGAATAGTACCGGGTCAGCGTCCCGGCGTAGATGTCGAGTCCCAACATGATGCCTCCTTTTTCTGTTTTCAACAATAGTTTACACTAATTTCGCAAATAGGGAAGCTGTGATTGCGATGCAGCACACGAGCACCACACCCACAGAAAAAACCAGAATTACTTTCTTCAGTTCTCCGTTGGATTTTAAAGCCGCATCGATTGATCCGGAAAAGACTGCTAAAACAATAGCTGGAATCAAAAACCACCAATAAATGCTCATTGTTATTCCTCTTTCATCAGGTCGAGGCGAAATGGAGATCCGTCTCCACTCCGTTGGAAGGGGTATCCTCCATGTACTCCACCGTACGGTGGAAGTCCCATCCCTGTCTGTCAAGACCGATCGCTGAGAAGATCTCGGCTAGCGCGATCTCCTCCTTCCCCCTGTCCTCGAGGAAGGCCACGAGGTTCAGGCTGTAGTCGGTGTCACCGATGGGGTTGTTCCAGAATCTGCCCTCGATGTACATCGTCACAGCTCCGCTGGATCGTCTTCCTCGTACGGATGGAGCTTGCCGTCTTTTCCACGTACGAAAGCCGTTCCGAACGGCAGGTCCAGTATCCTCCTGATGTCGGGATCCGAATCGCACACGGACCACAGGCTGCGGAACACGATCCGTCCCTCGTCGATGTCATCATCGTCATAGGCGAAGAAGCGCCATCCGGAGTCCCATCCCTGGTCCTCCCTCTCGGGCTCCCGACGTATGCAGAATCCGATAGGGACGCTCCCTGAGGATACGGCCTCGCTGACAATGCAGTCTCTCGCCCCCTCCCATCCCTCAGGATCCGGACGGCAATCATCCTCGTAATCTTGTGACACGGAAGGATTGGATTCAAGCCACTGTCCGAAACGTCCGTTGATGACCTCCGTCATATCGCTGCAGTACTCCTCCGACCAGGGCACCTGAAGGTAGGCGTAGAACATCTCCTCCTCGCTTCCCCACTCCTTTTCCGCGAAGAACCGGTCCGCATAATCTTTGACGTCCCTTAAGAACTCATAGGGGTTAGAGCGGTCACCCCAGTTGTACCACTGGGTGAACCAAGATCCTATGGGGTTCAGATGCAGAGTGGTCAGTTTCCCCTCTAGATCCGGATCGTCACGCACGAATGCACGTAGATCGGTGACCTCCCCCGATGTGACCTTGGATACGATGTCCCGATGTCTGTTGACGAACCTCCTGTTGACCTTCCCGTTCAGGATGCACCATCTCAGGTAGATGGCCATATGGTTGTACGCGGCAAGTGCATCAACCTCCAGTCCCAGACGGTCTATGATGCCCTGGTGCTTTCCGACGGCATCCATGACCGCATCGTCGTGCTCGAACCTGTCGAAATCGCTGACGATGTTGAGCCTGCATGGATCTATGACCTCCAGGAGGTCGTCGTTGCTGAGATCCAGCAGATCCTCCGCACTGTTCCCGATCTTGTACTCGATCTCCTCTCTGTAAAGAGGGATGACCTGGAAGAACTCCACCTGGTCCCCATCCGGCAGGTCGCAGATGTACGAACCGCCTCCGAACACGCCCGGGCTGAGCAGTATGCATCCGCACAGACTCGTGCTGTCGTCATATGTGCCCTCGTCATCCATGCCGACAGTGTGCCCCCATCCCAGCCAGCATCCGGTGTTTATCGGTAGCCTTGCCACATCCTTGAGCATCCTGATCGGCCAGTACCACCTGCTGTCCCGTAGGGAATCCTCGTCAAGTCTCCAATCCCTGGGCAGGTTGATCATGACCTCGGCGCGTCTGCGCACGTCCTCGACCCCTTCCGGGATGTCCATCTCGTGGGCACCCATCCCCATCGTGACCAGCGTGTGGTAGTCGTGGTCCCTCCTGGGGGGTATGAGGCAGATGTCCACATGGATGTCCGGGGACACAATTTCGTGGTACACGTTCGGGAAGTCCCCGAAGTGCTCAGCGATGTGCCTCTCCACCGCATCCCACTGGCCCTCATCGTACATCTCCGGGGCTCTCGACGGGGCATCGTCGATGAACTCCCTGATCGTCTCGACCTGCCTCCTGGCATCCCCGTTGTCGGGTTCCAGCTCCGCCCACCTCTCGGCGTACGTGAGGGCCTCGCCCTCCCTGCCGTCAATCATCCACAGGGCGTAGCACATGCGGGAGTTCCAGAGCGGGTCGCCACTGCCCTGTCCCTCCACAGAACCGAGTATCCCGACGGCCTTCTCCAGCATCGCCTGGTCCGGGTCGATGTCGTCCCTGTTGGCATCGCGGTCTCCAAGAACCGCCAGGTTGCTGTACGCCCACCCCAGGAGGACGGTCAGGCCGTATCCCCTCTCGTCCTCGGGGACGGATTCGATCTCCCTGATGCATTTCGAGTACTCGCTGAGCCGTATCAGGAGCTCCGCCTTCTCGCGGATCCTCGCAATAGATCTTCCGCGCATGGGATCACCCCTCAGTCCCACCAGAAGTACCACACCGTGGACTGGCGCAGCTCATCAGCGAGGTGCCCCATAGTCTCGTGGCCCTGGTCCATGTCCGGACACAGCCCGTACTGGTCCACCGCGACTTCCAGCGCCTCGTCCTCCGGGACCGGCTCCTGCAGGATGAACTCCAGCTCGTCATGGGTGATGGCGGCCGGGACGGCGCCGTAGCGTTCGAACCAGTACCTTGCGGCGGACATCAGTTCAGGTGTGTCGGGGCACTCGTTCCAGTTCCCGAAGGGCAGCCAGGCGAAGACCTCCCAGGGGTCCTTCACCGGAATCTTGGCCAGGATCATCGGGTCCGTCATCTGCGTCTCGTAGTTCCAGTAGCTGGCCAGACGGTCGCGTCCCTCCCCTCCTTGAACGCTTCCGATGATTTCCTCATCCCAGTCCATGTCGTCGTCCTCGGCTTCCAATCTGCGCTGTCCCACCATGGAGTCCAGGACCTTCCTGCCGTCCCCGGTCGGGGCGGAGAGGATGCTCTCGCGGTACTCCTCCACCTTCTCCCGGTCGAACGAGTGGTCCTCGGAGCCGTCGCTCTCCGGGTCGGAATTGAGTATCAGGCACTCCCAGAGGATCTCATCGACCTTCACCAGGACGGGTATGTACCCCTCCCTGACACCGAGACGCCGGGCGTACCCGTACGCCGACATGATGGGGTCGTCGTCCCTCATGGACGGGAAGTACTGGCACTCGCAACCCAGATAGTCCATCATGGCCTTCGCGAGATCGGAGGGGTTCCGGGTTCCGGGGTCAATCTCCTGGTTCTTCCAGTTGGCGTAGCGCCGACCGATGACCTCGGCCATGTCGCCGTAGTACTCCTCGTCGAACGGGATGAACAGATAAGCCTCCGTCTTGAACTCGTCCGAGTTGTAGCGTTCCGGACCGAAGTACCTCAGAGCGTGGTCATCGATGTCGGAGGGGTAGTGCGGGGAATCCAATTCGCTGCAGTAGTTGTAGTAGTACCTGGCGAACCCCCAACCGTCGCTGTTGAACATGCCCGCATCCAGTCTGCCACCGAGCACGTCCCTGATGAACGGGCGCAGGTCGTTCCCGGCGACCTGTTCCCCGTGCTCCTCCATGAAGTCGTCGCCCATCAGGCCGTGCTCGACGCACCATCTCAGGTAGATCGCCATGTGGTTGTATGCGGCGATCTCGTCCACGGGAAGGGATTTCTCGCGTATGCTCTCCAGATGGCATTCGGCATCGTCCATCCATATCTCGGCAGCACTGTAGGATACCTTGAGCGTCATCCCCGGGAGAGCGACGCCCTCGCTGAGGGAGATCGTGTGCCTGTCGTTCTGCGAGAACCCTATCGTCTCCCCGTCCTTCAGGCGGACGTCGCATTCGAGCTGGTACGAGACGATGTTCGCGAGGAAGTCCCTGACCTCATCGGGTTCCGCTTCCGCATCAAGGACCTCGACCTCCTCCCTTCCGAAGGTCCTCATCCCGTACGTGTACCCCGAAATGCCGCCCTCAGTCCTGTACAGTCCGAACCAGATCCAGTTGAAGATCGGGAGCTCGCCCTCCCTCATCATCTCGGCCATGGCCTCGTAGAACTCGGGTTGGAACACGACTCCGCTGGTGTACACGCCTGAGACATTCTCCTGACGGCAGCACGACGAGAGGAGCTTCACGAACAGCTTCCCCCTCTCGATCAGATCGTCATCTTCCTTCGCCCCGACGAACACTAGGAGGTGTGCCCTGTGCTCCTTGGCGATTTCCACGGCCTCCGGCCACATGTAGTTGTTCTCGGCGTTGGCCTCCGCCTCCCCCTCGGGAATCGGTCCCCTCATCAGGCTCACGGCCGCCACCCTTCCGTCGACCTCGAATACGAGGGCGTCGTCATTGGAGTCGTCATCGTCCTCCTCGGCCTCGATTCCCCACATCTCCTTCAGATCGCGGATGAGCCGCCTCTTGCTCCAGGATACCCTGGACATGAGCACGAACCCTGCGAACACGCCGGTCTCGTCGTCCTCGCCATCTTCGGAACGATCACTGTCGTCTCCCTCCGGATCGTTGTCCGGAATCACAGGAGGCGACGGATGTCCCATAGGGTCTAGTCCGAGGATGATGTCGTCGCTACCCTCCGGGTCGCGATAAGAGAGGGCAGCGGTCCCGTCAAGGAAGACGATGACCGTGTCCAGGAGTATGTCCGGCGAGTCGTCTGGTTTTCCGAACGGATACCTGAGCCAGCGGCCCTCGTCGAACCATCCCCTCAGGTTCTCAAGGAAGCTCTCGTCCATCTTGGAGAGCCCGGCACGGTTCATCCTGAATTC
This sequence comes from Candidatus Methanomethylophilaceae archaeon, assembly GCA_944321985.1. GTDB lineage: Archaea > Thermoplasmatota > Thermoplasmata > Methanomassiliicoccales > Methanomethylophilaceae > Methanoprimaticola. The sequence goes on along the minus strand of CALUNK010000136.1, from coordinate 20,600 downwards.
AATCCGGATACTGCGGCCCATCATGTCGCGGCTAAAGGAGCAGTACGGATCGTCTGCGGTCCAGTCCCTGGGCTCCGGACCGAAGATGCCCATGAACCTCTCCATCCCGGCATTGTCGAGGACCACGCAACGGATTGCCCTGTCCAGCGCCTCCGAATCCTCGTCCTCCTTCCCCGCCTGGAGATCCGCATCCAGTTCCGGATCTATCCAATGCCTCAACATGACATCCAGGGTCGCCCCCTCGTTGATCTCCCTGCGGAGTGTCTCGAACTCGTAGTCCCCAGGAACGATCTCCAGGCCGCGATCTACAGCATGAAGTGCACCGACCGTGTCTCCGAAATGGGCGCGGAGCTCCCCGAGCAGCAGCCACGCCCACGGATAGTCCGGCTCCTCCTCGGTCCCCCTTTCCGCCATCTCCAGGGCCTTCTCCAACCTACCGCAGTACATCAGCGCGCAGACGTAGCGATAGAACCACGTCCCGCACCCTGAGGCATTGCACATCGACGATGGCATCCACTGCGCTGCCTTGTAGTAATACTCGTACTGATGCATGTTGATGCATGCGTAAGAGTACCACAGCGCGATCTGTAGGTCCTGCTGAGCCTGCTCCTCGGTGAATCTCCCCTCCGACGTTCCACGGTCGATGAAATCGAGAAGATAGGCGAGAGCCCCGCCGAACTGCCCCTGTGTCTCCCCTATGAATGACTCGAGTGTAGCTATGTCCATGGGGCCGAGCATCGAGTCCCCCTCCCAATCGCTGTTGTTGACTATGATGCAGGTGGGGACATCCGTGGCGAACACACGGAAGAATGCCTTCGAGACGCCGGAATCCGCGAGGAAATCCTGGGCGGCATTGAGAACCGACGGCAGGTCCCATGCTATGAAGTCCAGGTATCCGTAGTGCAGGCCTGTGGCCCCTCCGATCACGGCGAGGGCATCCTCCCCGGCCTTGTCCATCAGGGCACCCTCGAGGCTGTCGCGGAAGTCGAATATCCTGTCGCTCCTGTCCTCACCGTCGAAGATGTCGAGGGAGTAGGCGAGGTACCCTGCGACGGCGCCGTCGGCATGGAGGGTATCGACGCACCTCCTCTCGCCGGAGTAGTACTCGTTGATGATGGGAGGGCAGCAGTTGGATCCGGACAGGATGTCGATGCGCCACGGACCGTCGGATTCCTCGTCGGGGTCCGCCTTGTACACCGTGTACCTCTGCAGGAAGGATTCCGCGTCGTTGGTCAGCACGATGCCCATGTCCTCGATGGCCTTAGGCAGGTCGCTCAGCTTGACGGGTTGGCCCTCTGGGGGATGGTCGACCACCTCGAAGCTGTCTATGTGCCTCATGTTGGCGACCTCGCCGATTACGCTGTCGACGATCGTGAACAGCATCCACCAGACTCTGTCCTCATCGTCCATCGGATCCTGCACCTTGTCGCAACATACCCTGAGGGATACGCGGTCCTCCTCCGTCCTCTCGACCCATGCCTCCACATCGTCGCCGCAGACGTCGAGGTCGAAGGCGCGCAGATGGAAGTCGGGCCTGGGAGGGCGTCCGACAGTTATCTTCCAGTTCTCCAGTACGGATCCAGGGGCGTGGTCCCTGAAGTAGACGTACTCGAACAGCCGGACCTTGTCACCCTGGGTCACGAGCACGAGGTCGTGCTTCCCATCGTCGATCCCGAACTCGAACGTCGGGTCGTCCAAAGCCATCTCGAGGATGTCCTGGATCCTCCGAATCAGCTCATCGGAGTACTCGTCCCTCCTGTCGGAGTCCATCATCCTACGGATCTCCGCCTCCTCCCTCTCGAACTCCTCCCACGCCCGGATGACCCTGTTCCTGAACGTCGTTTCGAACATCGGGAGCGACATGCTCTCCCTGCAAGAGTCGATCAGTGTCTGGATCTCCTCCCTGGTGTTGTACTTCGGATCGTCCCCGGGATGCAGTTCCAGGGCCTTCCCGAAGTGAGGGAGCGCCTCCCCCTCCCTCTCTAGGAAGAATAGGGAGTAGCCCATGCGGAAGTTCCAGCTGTAGTCGTCTGAGAGCTCGGCCTCATGCTGCTCCATGATCCCCAGGGCCTTTCTCAACAACCTCCGGGAATCGGCCTCGTTGCCGTTTTCCTGAGTCCCCAGGTTGTTGTACGCCCTGGCCAGCTCCATGTCGACTTCCGTCGTGCGCTGTCCTGGCGGGACCCCTTCGAGCGCCTCGACTATCCTTTCATAATCCTGGCTCTCGTGCCAGTCCTGGCACTGCCTCAGCAGACCTTCCAAATCCATCATCAAACTCTCCATTGATCCTTGACGAAACCTGCCGGACACAGGCGCCCCGAGACGGTCGTACCGTTTGTATCGTATATCCGTTGCAGTTAATAAAAACTTTTAGTTTGATTTGGTTTTTATATATCCATCTCGAATACTTGAGGTACCGACCACTCGATTCGGGATGACAGCGATTAAAAATGACTCGATTTGTGGCGGGAATCGGCCGTTTTTGGGAATTGCTTCTGAAATTTTTAAAGTCCAAAATGATGAATCGGTATGTAAGTTTAATAACAAGCATCGCCATCACCTGACCATGGCAGACATGGACCCAATCCAGATGCAGATTGAGATGATTAAGGCACAGGCAGAGACGCAGAAGAACATGTTCAGGCAGATGTACACCTCCGACCCTGCTATGGTCGAGCAGATGTGCTCGCAGATCGACCAGAGCCTGCAGATGCAGATACAGATGCTGACCCAGATGATGGGCGCCGCAGACGGGAGCGGATTCGTCGACCCCGAAGCGCAGGCGAGGATGGTGATGCAGCAGATGGGATACGACGATGAACAGATGTCGCAGATGCTCGGAGGAGATGAGGAGGAGACCCTCACCGAGTCCGTCATGGGGGCGATGGAACCGTCCCAGTTCGGATACGGCGACATAGAGTCGATCGTCTCCTCCCTTGCCCAGCTGCCCGAGGTGCAGCCCGAGCCTGCCGACCCCGAGAGGAAGCGCAGGTTCGAGATCCTCCTCACGGGGATACTCTCCACCCTCAACGACCACAGGCTGGACGGGCTGGATGTGGAGCCAAGGGACGAGGACAGCCTGGACCTGATCAGGTCCCTGCTCTCGAACTACTGGGGGGTTGAGGACAGGGAGAGCCTCATCGACACCCTGAGATACCTGATTGCAAGCGGCCACTCGATGGACTACGCCAACAACCTCGAGGTGATCGCAAACGGCGGGTCTGCTCAGGACCTCCATGGCGAGGACATGGATGACGACGACATCGCGGTCTCGGACTCGAGGTTCGCCTTCACCGAGGCCTATGCCGTCCGGTACGGGCCGATGATGCTTCGCGGATGGGACCTCGGAAGGGCGGCCAACGTCACACGCTGGAGGTACTTCGTCGGATTCATCACCGAGGACGAGGCATGGGACGTGCTCGACCAGATAGCGGACGGATGCATAGACGCCTTCGAGTCATGGACCTCCTTCGCGCAGTCGTACATCTTCGGAAGCATGTTCTGGAAGTGCCCCTATGGACCTGACGCATGCTACGAGAACGCCGCTGGGCTTATGTTTGCAGTCGAGCATCTCCTGACCGAGGGCGAGTGGAAGGACTTCCCCTGGGTGAGCGCGATATCATGAAATTCGAAGAACTGGAATCGGCCTATTACAGCTACGACAGACCGCGTGATGTGATCGTCTCCATCGCATCCACCATAGACCCCTCGGACATGGGCCCTCACGGGAAGACCGCCGTACACCTGGCGGCGGACATGGTGGACCCCGAGGTGCTGAGGATCCTGCTGGACCGTGGATTCAGGGCCGGGATGACCGACGAGTACGGACGCACCCCCCTCCACCTCCTGGCATCCCAGAGCTGGGAGAAGAGGAGGTCGGAGATGTACGAGTGCACCGAGATCCTGCTCTCCCACAAATGCCCTCCTGGCAGGAGGGACGACCAGGGCAGGTGCTTCTACCACATAGCCGCGTACATGCACAACTACCCGATGATAGAGGTCATCGGCAAGATGAAGATCAGATGCGATTCGACCGACGAGAGCACGGGGATGAACGCCCTCCACATGCTCTGCGAAGCGGCCCAGAGGTACGACTACACCTACGAGAGGGATCCGAAGGAGTTCGCGGAGAAGGACGAGATGTGCCGCCAGATGGCGGAATGGCTTGTGGGCTGCGGCATAGATCCGGATGCGGAGACGAAGATTGGCCGCAAGGCGGTGGACTTCGCCATCTCGAACAGGATCAAGAAGACCTCCGCGTTCCTGAACGGGGACAGCAGCGACGTCTCCGGAGGCATGAGTCTGGCGCAGGCGGTCATGGTCAACGATTCCGAGGCCGTCGCCGCGCTGCTGTCCTCGGGCGCCGATCCCGAAGAGACTCTGGACGAGGAGAACTCGTTCCAGGGCATGACCCCGCTAATGATCGCCTGCAAAATGGTAGCCGAGGATTCCATCAACGCCCTGCTGGACGGCGGAGCAAACGCCGCGTACTCCCGCGGTTCCGATGGGAGGACCGCCCTCTACTACCTCCTCAGGTCCCTCCAGTCCCTGGTCGGCACCGGCGGAAACGACAGGAGCTCTGGAGCGTACATCAGGATGCTCGAGAGGATCCTGAAGGCACAGGGGTCGCCGGACCTCCCCGTCGGGGACGAAGAGGGGACGGCGATGTGCTTCGTGGCCGGGAACGAAAGGCTGGGCGGGACATCCGACGGGAAGTCCGTGAGGACGATCGCGTTCGAGAAGCTTGTGTCCATGGGGGCGGACATAGCGTCCCGCGCCTCCACGGGGATGACCCCGCTCATACGCGCCTGCACCGTCTCCGGCATGGATTCAGAGAACATCGTGTCCACGCTGCTGGAGCTGGGAGCGGACTGCGACGCCAGGGACTCCGTGGGGATGTCAGCCATCATGTACGCATCCTCCCTGTACCACGACGAGGGCCTGGACCTGATCCGCCTCATGTACGACTTCTGCGAGCCCGACCTGTCGTTCAGGAACTCCGAGGGGAAGGACGCGCTGGAGCTCGCTGCGGAATCCGACAGCAAGGGCGTCCTCACCTACCTGATGAGCCGTTGAAACCCTGGAGGGGGTGATCCCCCTCCTCCCCCACCCGGGCCTCCGCCCTGCTGCGGTGGATGGGGGAATGCCGGTGACGCACATTACCCCTGCCCGGACGCGGGACATCGACGAAGAGCTGCCCCCGGACTTCGAAAAGCTGAATACACTGTACGAAACAGCAATCGGATGACGATGAGAATCCCGTTGATCGATCGACTCTCTCAAAAAATGTCCCGATCGAACGTATGTCTCCCATGCTCAGCGAACATCCGGATTGACGATTCCGTACGATCCGTCTACCAGACGCTGCACATAATACCTGGATGCAGTCGACATTTCAGAGAATGTGCAAAGGCCGGACATCGCCGGAGAACCGCCTCAGAACACATCTCCGACAGACATCCCGTGCAGTGTGACGATTTCAATCTCCACTCCTGCGACGGATTTCCGTTCCAAACACGACACATGCCCATGGGGAGAGACGAAGCTTCCTGTTCCATTGACCCGAGCGGACTATATGCTCTTACAAAGAAAGTATTTAGAGAAAGCAATCCGATGTTCAGTCATGACTCTTAAAAGTAATGATGTTTCAATGCGGGACCTCATCCCATCGTCGAGGAGAAGCGACCGCGTCATGACTTTCGCACTGGCGTTGATTCTCGTGACCGCGAGCGTCGCCCTTGTCATCGGCATCGGAAGCGATGACGGTTATGCGGAGGCGGGGGACACCTTCACCGTTGCGAATGGGGACGGCATAGATATCGAATACATGATCAAAGCGGATGGAAGCACCGTACAAGTCGGTACCAGCACCGTCAGAGATGTCGCCGTCGACCCTTCTGTAGTCTCGGTCAATATCCCCGGGACGGTCCAATACAATGGCGTCACATACAAAGTTGTCGAACTCGGTTCCTACGCGTTCTACGGATGCTCGTCTCTCACATCCATCACCATACCGGACGGCTTGACGGTAATTGGCTTCAATACATTCGAGGGATGCACTTCGCTCAAATCCGTCGACATACCGGACAGCGTGACCAGCATATGCGGTTCAGCTTTCTACGACTGCTCGTCGATCAAGTCCGTCGACATGTCGGAAAGTGTGACGTCCATCGGGGCTTCCGCTTTCAGGGGATGCACGTCGCTCGAATCGGTCACCATACCTGACTCCGTAGCCACGATCGGGGCTTCCGCTTTCAGGGGATGCACGTCGCTGACGTCCGTCGCCATACCCTCAAGCGTGACCGACCTGTACCAGGAGGCGTTCAGAGGATGCAAGTCACTCAAGACCGTCGAGATATCGGATGGCCTGAAATACATCTCGTCTTCTGTGTTTGTAGGATGCACGTCGCTCGAATCGATCGTCATACCTTCAAGCGTGACAAAGATCTATGACTCTGCGTTCGCAGGATGCGAATCGCTCGAATCGATCGTCATACCGTCCGGAGTGAAGGAGATCGGAAACTATGCGTTCTCAGGATGCACATCCCTCGGGACGGTCGCCATACCTTCAAGCGTGACCGTTATCGGATACGGTCCGTTCGATTACTGCACGTCCCTTACCAGGATAGACGTGGATTCCGGCAACGCGAACTACGTCTCGAAGGACGGGGTGCTGTTCGACAGGGAAATGACGACGCTGATCCAGTTCCCTGCCAGCAGGGGAGGCGCATATGCGATACCGTCCGGAGTGACGACGATCGGGGCCAATGCGTTCTCCGGATGCAAGTCGCTCGAGACGGTAACCATACCTGACGGCATGACGATAATCGGGATGTATGCATTCGAGGACTGCGTTTCCCTGACCTCGGTCACCATACCTTCAACCGTAACCTCCATCTCTCTGTCAGCGTTCAATGGCGTCTGCAACGGTAACAGTGCCGCCGCCGGCGCCACCGTCGGCCATGTGTTCGACAACGAATACGATGCCGAATGCAACAACGGCTGCGGATACATCAGGGATGTGCCGGGTCAGCCCGGAGGCGACGACCCCGGTGTGACGCCTGACGGTGATGACGACACCCTGGATGCCGAACCGGAAGGGGAGGGGTCGAGCAACAGCACCCTCTGGCTGACTGCGATAATCGGCGTCATCGTTGTGATAGCGGCCATACTCCTGATCGTCAAGAGCAGACGCGAAATCTGACCTTACCTGAAAAACGGTCGGAGGGTTCCCTCCGACCTTAATTATCCAATTTCGGCCAGAAGACCGACACCAGAAGGAGACCGGTCCCGGGATCGCCGCGTCCTTCGCCGACTCTGTGGATATGACCCTGAGCCGGAACTGTGTTTCCTTCCCGATGGTTGGGTGAAGATGTGGAGAGGATGCCCGAACCACCTCGCATTGACGGTTGCATCCAGTGGCATGAGTGGACGACTGGCGGAATGGCCCGCCAGCCCCCACCCGATTGGACCGACGGGACGTGAATCGGCCTTCGGTCCGCTCGCAGGAGGTCCGGATGGTCACTCGGCCTCGCGGCGGTTCTTTTTGCTCTCACGCAGGGCTTTGCGAGCGTCCTTCCTCATCTGCTTCTGGAGCTTCTCGACGCCCTTCACCTCAGCCCTTATCTCGGACGCGTCGTACCTCTCGGCGGTGTGGTCGTACCTGGAGAGCTTTGCGTCCAGCATCTCGGGGCCCGCCTCGTCCACCAGGATCGCGAGGAATACGCACTCGTCTCTGATGTCGTCGATCACGCGCTCTATCATGGAGGCGTCGTTGTCGAAGTCCTTGGCGTCTTTAGCGGAGCCTCCCAGGAACCCAATCCCGCTCCCGAGGAGGACCCCGATGGATCCGCCGAGTATGCCGATGAACGCTCCCAATAAACCGCCGGTGAACGTATCGTCGACATATTTGCCATCGTTGAACTCGTCGATCGCCTTGAATGTGCCGAGTTCGCGCTTGACGAGTGTGACCTGCCTGATGTCACAGCTGTGGTTGTGTGGATCGTTCTTCAGGTCGCTGAACGCCTAGTAGGCTTCGCTCTCAACCCCGAACCTGCAGATGACTATGTTTTCCATGTCGGTATCCCCTCATTTTGAAACTCCATTATCGCTTCTATAAAAGGATTTTCTTACAACCTCTTCCATCGCGGACGAAGTTTCGTCGGAGGGCGAAGTGTTGGCGGAGTGTTCTGATGAGGGAGTGCCGATAGGTGTATCGTCGGTGTGCATCGGCATACTGGTGATGGCAGTCGCCGTCATCGCGGGGTATAAGATGCGCGGAATCACCCATGCGATATTCCCTGTCAGGGACCCGGTGTTCCTGTTGCTGCTAATGCTGAAGGCTCTGGCGCTTGCCATAGACTGTGCTGGTATGCTGCCGATGCAGGCCATCTGATGGGGTACATCATATGCCGTCTGGTGGACACCCTCTATCTGGACATGCCCGACGACTCCCTCACCGTGACGGATGTGGGTCCGCTTGTCTGGTTTCAGCATGATGAGAACCTGTATGTCATACTCCAGACCGTCGGAAAAGCAGAGGTTCCGTAGCGAGCTCGTGATGACCTACTCCCTAGAGGACATCAGGAAGTTCGCCGCCAGCCATCCAATGATCGCCATCAAGCCTACCGGTGTCGGCTATTCCGGTCGCTACATCCCGTCCAGGGACAGGATCGAGCTGGACCGGAAGGATGGGCTTAACCAGGGGGCACCATCGCCCACGAGGGTGGCCACATGCTCAGGAATACCGATCCTGACAGAAACAACGTGATCACGAGGTTCAACCGGAACAGCATCGGCATAGAGGAGAGCTGCACGGTGGCCAAGCAAATGGCCAGAACGGACAAACCTGACTACACAAGCTACTACATGAGCGTCGCCGTCTACGACGAGGGGAAGCTCGCCTGGAGGAAGCCCACCACGGCGGAGGCTAGGAGGAAGGCCGACGAGGACCCCCTGCTGTTCACCTACGGAAGGAATAAGAGGCTGAAGGGCGACGAGACCCCGAGATCCGTGGAGCAGAACTGGGAGAGGTCGCACATCTCAAGGTTGTTCATCGACGGGGGGATGGCCGTGAACGTGATGGCGAGGATGTATGGCAACGTCCGCCCAGTTTCGATGGCCAAGCCGAGGACTGAGAAGAAGGGGGAGAAGTCTGCGAAAGTTGAGATCAACAACGCCACAGCCGGAAGGCCGAGTATCGCAGTTCCAGCCAACAGGATGAAACAGACCACACTCTTCAGGAGGTCGTCTTCATGAACTATCTTGAGAGCAGAAAATTTGCGAGAATTACTACTGGAAGCGCCGAAAGAGAGAGATGTGGGTTAATGAAATCTATTCGTTAATTCATTTTAATAGAAGTAGGAATATAAAGAATAAGACTTCGAATAGAATCACTGAAATAATATTTTCAACATCTCAAATGCTATAAAAACATACAGACTAGCTAAGAAGATGTACAACAATACTCTATGCTAGGCTATTGGTAAATGGTGGTTTAATTACAGAATTGGAAGTTGTTATCTAGTCGTATGCAATTCTTTAACTGATGTCTGTAGATAATGACATGTGTTCCAGGATATTTGATAATCTGGAGGTACAGGAAAGACTCATTCTGTATGTTATCGGTGCTGATAACATACCTATAAAGAGTCTTGTCAATCTACAGAAGGTTATTTTTATATCTAGCAGATGTCTTCCTGACATTCTAGATGGTTCCTTTTTCTTCGAGACGCACAAAAAAGGCCCGTATAGCAAAGACATAGACGAAACTGTTATGGACTTCACAAGTAATGGTCTCGTTTGTTCCAAAAATCTATTACTTACTGATAAGGGCAAATGTGTTTATGATTTCATAAATGAAAAAATTAAGGACCCATTAAAATCTTCACTAGACTATTGGAAAAAGTTCTGTTATGATTTGACAGAAGATGAATTTCTGACGTTCATATATTATTCCTATCCGGATACTGTAGAAAACTCCGAGGTCGTTGATCGCATACAAAAAGATGCAGTTAAGAATACCATATCTTTAGTTAACAAGGACAAAATAACTGCAGGAAGAGGTGCAGAACTTCTGGAGATGAGATATTTTGATTTCGAAGATCTCCTTAGGAAGCATAAGGTCAGGTGGAAATCTTGAAAAAGATTCTGGATACATCTGCCATATCGGCAATGGATAGGAATATTCAGTGTATCGATCTTATGTCTATCTTAACCTCTAAGTATGATGTAGTGATAACTCCGAGTGTTATTGATGAGTGTAGAGATGACAAAGACAGTAATCCTGAGTATATTGTAGAGACAATCAATGTAATGGATGATCCACGTTTGAATAACATTTCCAACATAATACTCTCACATTATCCCATGCTTGGTCCTGGAGAACGTGCATCTATGGCTGCTTCCCTGATACTCACAGCCAAAGGTATACCTAACTATGTAGTACTTGATGACAAGAAAGCCAGAACTGTCGCGAATAATATTGGAAATTTAAACGAAATTGAATCTATTCTAGGAAAAAAGTTAAGCCTAAATGTTACTGGGACGATAGGTATTGTACTCCATTTTCATGATAATGGAATAATATCTGATAAGATAAAGCAAGATATTGGTTTTGACCTTGAAAAGAGTGATTTTCGTATTTCCAGCGATCTTCTAAGTCTTCTCAGATAAAGTTCTCAAGAGTTGTCTTACGACCTTTCTCCTTCATACGATAAATCGTACTCATCGTTCCTGGAGAAATAGATTTAGACTGAAGAAGTTGTTCAAGGCTATCTTCCTTGATGTTCATACGAACATTGCCCATTTCTTTAATCTGTGATGCAATCGAGGAATCTGTTATCATATCTTTCTTTTCCTTGAGGCACATAATTTTGATGTAGTTGTATGTTTCTGGCTGAAACACACGAGCTACAGTAGTACTTCTTTCTTCACTATTATTACTACCATATGCCCTAGTATGTTTTCCACATATAACATCAATTCCTGCACAGAATCCTAAGAAATCACGAGCTTCAATCGCCATTTCATTTTTCTTGACTGGTCCCTGATAAGCATTCACAGAAAGTATTAATGACTCCTTTTCAATCTTATATTCTTTTTTAACAACATCGAGTGTTGTATGAAACTTCCTCATCCATGATCCGTTCATAAGAGATCTGCTATGTGAGTCTATACAGAATGCTGTTACATCTTTGTTGATATAACGATTCAGAACATCATCTATTCTATCAGAAGGAATGCTTTGTGGAATGTTAATTACAATTGGCTTACGATTAAGCCGACTGGCGGCATCGAGATATTCGTCAGTCATCTTCAGATAAAGATCAACATCAGTAGATTCGTCATGAGTTATAAGAGAGAACCATGATGGCGTGATTATGACGTCCGTGTGGTTGTACTGGATATCAGACATTTGATCCACCATCCGAGGTGTTGGTACAACCTCCTTGCTATCATATTCCATAATCAACATATTGAATTGTCCATTGCAACGATTCAATAGATCCTTGTCGATGATGCGTGCAACATTCTCATTTTTCATGGAGTTCTGAATTGTCTCTGGTTTTAGACTACGGTATGCCTCATAAAATTCTGCTTTTACATTATTCCCACTGCCAGCTCTGAAAGGAATGTCGAAGGATGTCCGTCCAGTACCGAGTCTAACATGGCAACTACGAGCATAGGTCTTGGAATCATCCGTGACGCTTTGTATTTCGAAATGAGTCGCCATGAGTGACTACTATGTAATATTTAGAAATAAAACTACTGAAGATACATGGTTTAGAAATTCATAATATTGTATATACTCCTCTTGAAAATTAACAAAAGGCAAATCGGTTTAATCATATAATATTAAAGAAACATGACATACATACCCCATAATTAGTGGTCATCATCAATGGTTATCACAGGCCTTACTTTTGGACCTGGAGATTCATACTCTTTCTGATACCGTTTTAACTGTGCCTCTGTCAGTCCGGATTTCATTTTTTCTACACGTTTCTTATGTTCATCAGGACCTATGAATATCAGACTAATCAATTCGTTCAACAGTTCCTCTGTTGAATTCAACAGATCATCATCAAATGATTTTTGCAGAGACAGATCACCATCGTTAACATGAACAGCATTGTTGCCCAAAAGACGAAGTATGTCCATGAACTCGGTTCCGATCTTTTCACTATATTCCGACTCTCCGAATTTATCTATTCTAATGTTCAGATCCTTTTCTTTGAATCCCAGAGAGAACAATAACCATTCAAGGGCGGACCGGTACATGGCCATTGCTGCGCTGTTTGCACCGACTGACCTGGATTTGAAGGCTTGCGCCATGTAGTAATTAATTCCATCAGGTACGCAGGACCAATCGTATTGTATTTCAGCATTGTATACGAATGTCAATGAACTCTGTCCGTCTACAGGATGTTTAATCAGAAAGATCTCATTCTCACATTGTGCACAGGTGTGTTTATAAATACTTTCATGTTTAGATTGAGGATTTATGGATAATCCACGTATCTCGTCAGTATACAAAAATTCTAATTCGCCATAGCACATCATTTTACATTTAGGACAAAAACATGCCACGTTTTTCAAATTATTCTTTATGACTTCGTCAAAATCAGACAGATTACGTATGATTCCTCTCATATGATCACATTAGATTGATTCATTCATTCGATTATCCTGTGTCATTCTGTCTCGGTTGTGTAATCTGATATTTTCATCTTAGCACGAGCATAGGTTTTAGAAAAGTACTGTGGAGTGAATTCAGTATTCAAGATGGCTTCCGAACATTTCTGGCAATCCGTGGGAAGTATCTTTGCATACTCCTTCACAATATACACGACAGCTTCAGACACGGTAAGGCCCATTACCATCATGTCAGAAAGTCTCATTCTGACTTCCCGGTATGCATTGTCTATCACCCACAGTGCAGCACCTTTTGATAGTCCTCTGAATAGTATTTTTGCTTCAACTGGAGTGATTTTACAATATTGAGAAATCAGAGCACCCTGATAAATAATCAAATGTCCGCTTTGATGAATCTTTGACTCCGCTTCTTTGAATACTTCAACCGGATCTTTTCCTTGGCTGATTATTACATCGTTAATGTAAACAATATACGGAGTCTTGTTTTCTGGATGAGGATCAATTGGTATACGATTCACATTAACTATATGGTTAAGTCTGATATTTAAATATTTGTTAATGTGTATTGGGAAAATAGCATCTGCACCCCGAATTATTTCAAACTAGCCGGTTTTCGCTCCAGTTCCTGAGCTCTCTGCGAAGATCGGATTTCCAGTCCGAAGAGTTGATTCTGACAACGCCTGAAAGATCGGTGGGACAATCAATTCCCGAATCCATGATGACGCAAATGTTCTTCCTTCCCAGCTTTCCAACGAAGTATCCGTACTCGAAGACCACGTTCTGTCTCGCGCGGGGACTGGACTCGGAACCTTTCAGCCCCCCGTAGTCATCGGCGGTCATCAAGATGATCGCGAAGCCTGCATCGTCCGATTCCTCGATGAACTTCTCGAATAGTACCCTGCCCTCGTTGACCTCGTCCTTGAGAATAACCGGTTCTAGCTCCATTGCCTCCACATAATCCCTGACGGAATCGCGGAGAAGGTCATCCCGTCCATGGACGATGAACACCCTGTCACCGCCTTTGTTCAGAACAAGGGCGGACCCCCTTATCCCTTTGAGTTCTCCAATCAGTGCTGAGAACCCGCTTATTACAAGGGGAAGAACAGGCCCCTCAAACTCACGGTCTGGATCGTTACTGAAATAATCCGGACTTAATGCAAACAGTACTTTTTCGTACTCGTAGGAAAGGTTGTCCAAATCATTCACATCACATCTTTCTTTGAATATGTCCATGGAGACTCTGGCCCACGCCCTGAACCTGGAGTTCAGGTTCCCTATGGACATTTGGTTGTTGATGTTTCTGTAATCGTAATCGAACTTTCCGCCGCATATTTTCCAGATCTCATCGATTGTTTCTTTGTAGAGAGTTTCTCCATTCTGGATGTGCTCTGAAATCTTTATCGACACTTGAACCACGACCGGAATTTCAATTAGTTTTTCTACTGGCATTACTCAGAACATGGAGACGGTCTTTCTCCCTCTTTGGAAGTATGTACGCCCTTTCGATGAGCTCGTTCATAGTTTCCTCTACAGTCTCCAGCATTTCGAAATCGAACTTCTCCTGCTCGGATATGTCTCCGCCGTTCGGATGTACGGAATTGTTTCCGAGATCCTTAATAACATCCATGAATTGTGAGCTGAGGCTGGTCGCCCAAGCGAGTGGGTTATCTTTGAAGGATTTGATCTTGTCAACCAGTCTGTTTTCATCGAATCCATTTTCGTAGAGAAGGAATTCCAGGGTAGAACAGTACATCGCCATCACTGCACTGTATGCACCCAGATTTGGACTTGAAAGCCTGCCCCATGTAGTAGTTGATTCCTTCCGGAACACAGGAAGTATCATACTGCAAGGCGGTTGAATACACGAAAGTTAGTGTCGGTTTTCCATCTATTGTATGTCTGATCAAAAACGTTTATTGTGACTTGCCTACATGTGTGTACACATACAAGAGAGCTGCCATCATATGAATTGAGATATAGATCCAATAGTAGATTTGGAATATCTCCGAGACGTAATTTCAATTCGCCCGTAATAATGCCAAGTTCGCTTTTATTACCAAAACGCTGAAATTGACCATAGCTCATTGTTCTACATTTCGGGCAATAACAGGAATAGTCCTTTTCTGGATTTATGTGGATTTTATTGTAGTCAGAAACATTGCGGATTTCATCTGTCAAGATCTCACCTCACTCTCTTCCATCTCAGGTGAGCCGTGATTCGATTGTTCCGACTCCAGATCCAAGCCGTTCATCATATCCTCAATGTCGGCAATTCTCCTGGCGATCCTCATGCCCTTGTCCGTGAGCTCGATATACTTCGTGTTGTTCTCGAAGCGTCTCTGATCCTCCAAAATCAATCCGAGTTCGATGAGATACTTCACTTTGGAAGGAAGTGAACCAGTGTTTGAGGTGCTGTAGAGAGCGGACTTCATACAGCGTCCGTTACTATAGAGATGGATCAGAATCGAAAACAGGTTGTTCTTTCCTAATTCCTTGAAATCTACTTCCCCTTCCACGGTTCCCGATGTTATTGCATATGAAATAATTTCAATATTTTGCATTAATCTAAATTTAAATCAATAAATTCAAATTTTAAATGTTATTTTTGCAATAATATTGCATGAATACGAGATTATTTATAAAAACTAGTATATGGCATACTCATGATATCGGAGTTCCGTCTACAAAACTTCGGTCCATTCAAAGATGAGATTGTTCTGGATTTCAGAGCAACGAAACTGAAAGATACATCTGAGAATCTGATCCAAACACCTGATGGAAAGTTGACTGTATCATCGATAGCAATATTTGGATCAAATGCTTCAGGAAAGTCGTGTGTTGTGAACGCACTAGGACTCTTATCGAATCTTATGAGGTTTCCTCTTCCGGTAAATGTTCCTATGCCATACAATCCATTCAGACTCTCTCCTGAGACCAAGACTGCACCCACATCAATGGGAGTGCATTTCTACCATGATAATGTACTTTATGATTACAATCTATCTTACACAGCACAAGAAGTGATTTCCGAGTCTCTGTATTATTATCCTAATGAGAGACGGACAAAAGTATTCACCCGTAATGGTAGCAAATTCAGTTGTTCAACAGGGGGATCAAAAGTAAAACTCAAAAATCTTACTGGAATGGTCGGTAGGAACTCCACCTTCCTCTCGGTGGCTGCGCAATTCAACCATGAAGTATGTCGTGGTGTGGCAGAAGCCATGTCCTTGGTTACCGTCTTATCGGGAGACATGAACACACTTCTGAACTCGACTGTTGCCGAGATGGAGCGCGACCCTGAATTTAAGAGTCTTGTTGTGGAGGCGATGCTTGTTGCAGATTTCGGTATTGACGATCTCAACGGTTCGGTCCGTGAGATGAAGGTTTCAGAATTGGAAGGTACGGTGCCCCCACAGATTATTGGATTCATGATGGCCACAGGCAGTCAGAAGATAAATCAACTGCAGCTGAGTATGAGTCATAAGGTCAGTACAGAAGGTGTTACCGATACGGATCGCACGTTCCCATATGTAATGGAGTCAAGTGGAACAATTAGAATGATATGCATAATGGGGCCTGTTATCAGTACACTCCGTTCTGGCGGAGTGTTGGCCATAGATGAGTTCGGTTCATATCTTGACAATGATCTCTGCAGGTGGATAGTGGAGCTGTTTTCTGGAAACAGAAACAAGAGGGGAGCACAGCTGATTTTCAACACACATAATCAGCTTCTAATGGACACAGATAGCCTTCTCAGAAGAGATCAGATTTACATTACAACCAAGAATCGTACCAATCAGGTTGCAGAGCTATACTCATTGGCGGACTTCAACATACGTAAGAGCTACGATCCACGCAAAGGTTTCACGCTTGGAAAGTTTGGTGGGAGGCCGCTCATTATTGATGAGGGGTGGTTGAATCTCGAATAATCGCCATTCAGGAAGAAAAACTGGATCTAGAAAACCTCTAAGAACAGTTTATTCTGTGGTTGAGGGATCATCCGAAAAGGTATATCTTGAGCGTCTTCACAGGCTCAATCCAAATGTTTCCATGAAGGTAAAGGTGACCAATAAAAAGAAGGCTGTTGACATAGTGGCAGAATGTGTCAAACTATCATCACGTGAAGGTTTGATGCCATCAGATGTTCGTGCAGTTTTATTCGATTGTGATACCATATCGAAGGAAGATATGGAGGAGGCAATTACTATGGCCAAGAAAAAAAATGTATTGGTATTGGTATCAAATCTATGTTTTGAATACTGGCTGCTACTTCATTTTGAGGAACCTTCAATGCGTCTAGATACTGAAGACTTGTATGAAAAGGAACTGTCAAAACTGCTTGGAAGAAAATACATTAAAGCAGAGGGATTGAAAAGTTTAATCACTAAAGAAACAGCAACTGATGCAATAACACGTTCTCATAAGAGATTGCCTTCGGGGGATCCTATGGAATGCTATAGCAAACTCAACTCCACTTGTATGCATACTATTGCTGAGCTGATATTGGAGGAGAAGTAACAACTTGGCTCATCTTCTAACCAATTCTATTGGTGTGAATAAACTAAAACAAACTACGTTTGATGAAATTGTTTCGAAATTGCAGTCCCCATACATCTGTATCAATCCATGAACAGAAATAACATAACAAAAACGCTTGAAACAACCGGAACATGTCATACCGGATTGAACGATAATTCTGAATCAACCATTGATTTGACATCTATCGAGGATGTATTCACAACCCTTGAGTTGATTCTAGACAAGATTAAATGTCCATATGGAAAAGATTATCTGAAAGAATTCAGAATGATGAATATAGGAGTTTACAATGATCCTGCATCTGTACTAGACCTTGTTAAAATAATAGAAGTTCATTTAAAAAGATACAAAATTTGTGGAACAATCGAAGATTTTCTGCAAATGTGGTTTTCTGCACATGTACGTAGAGAAAAGGATGACCCGATACTTTGGAAGCCTAAATACAAATAGAGTGAAGAATTGAAATCACTTCTATTCAAGACATTTACAACCCGCCCATGGGCAACCAACTATGATTATGAAATGTGTGAGGTAGGTTTGTCAATCATTTGTCTTGCAGGCATGGGCCATTCCTACAAAAATGAAGAGGCAAATAAACTCCTTACTGATCTTAATCAACTGTTTCCTAAAGATCCAGACTATAACGATAGCAGACCGATTCCGGTTCACATAAGGCATGCTCTAAGGCATATGAATGTGTATTTTGAAGGAAATGACATTGTTTTTGTGAACAAGCATAATGGTAAACAGTACAAATACAGGATTAGAAAAAATGATTTGGTAACATCAACCTTATGCCTTGTAGAAAGGTTGAAAGAATCAAATCCAGAATGGTTGATACCTGCAGTTATAAGTCTTATAAACGGTCTACAAAATGTGCATGAAAGGAAGCCTGTTCAGGATTGGACTCCGATGAGAATTGCATTGAACATTACAACCATCTATGTTTTCACTTCTGGTGAACCTATGTTTAAATCGGCAATGGATTGCCTAGGAGAAGATTGTACAGCTCAGGAGGTATATTGTTTCTACTTAGGTATTGATGATCCTCGGGGATGGAGTAATCTATTCTGGCATGAAGAATCATTATTCCCATTCGAAGAGCCTAATTTAGATCCAAAAGCCATAGAGTCTGTATACCTCGATGGGATAAGGTTGAACAATATGATTATTTTGATGCTTGCGCCATTGATATCTTATTGCCTATATCGTGTTTATCTTGAACTCGGAGGGACGATCCCCAAGGGAATAGAAAAAATCAAAAAGAAAAAAAACCAGCCTATATGGGAAGGAGAAGTAGCTAAGTTCTCAGCCAAGTATCATAATATAAAATCAAGGAGAAACATACACCACACGTAAATATTCAACAGCAGTGCTTGTGTACTTTGATAAGTTTTGGTTCAAACATTGTATAATTATAAATCATAAGCACAACATTTTATATTTGATTCAGACGACTTGTAGTATTTACAATCAGAAGATTCTAGTTTTTTAAAGAAATTCACTCGGTTTTTGTAAAATACATATTCAAATTCTTAATAATAGAAATAGATCGTGCCCGTTCGTTTTCTTGTGCTCATTCTCCAAGTTTATGTTTTATTCTTAAAGTAAATCAATAAAGAATAATTCCGATAACGATAAGAGCTGGAGTAGTTGAGATCTTCTCTAATAAACACATCCTTTGTTTGTTATAATGAAAATGTTGTTTACCTATCATAATGAATAGATTGATTCACATCGACATGCCTTTTCAAGAGATTCTGAATCAACGATTTGTTCTCGTAGCCGCCTCTCCGTCATACATTATGTCTTTGTGAAACTTGATCATAAGATTCACCAGATGATCCCATCGATCCTGCATTCATCATCACCAACAGGGAAGAATATACCGGAATCAATCATCATCTTCCATTTCTTACTGCAAGTCTCATCGGTCCGTATCTCTCCTATTCCCTTCAATGTCTCATCGAATCTTAATTTTAATATTGAGATCGGGAGTGCATCGTAGGTGCTGCGGGGCCTGCGGGTCATCCTACGCCGGAGACGTGGACAAGCTGATCGTCT
Organism: Candidatus Methanomethylophilaceae archaeon; assembly: GCA_944321985.1. Taxonomy (GTDB): domain Archaea; phylum Thermoplasmatota; class Thermoplasmata; order Methanomassiliicoccales; family Methanomethylophilaceae; genus Methanoprimaticola. Next base: position 1,340 of record CALUNK010000136.1, on the reverse strand, counting down.
ATCTGGCAGGCATAACGGGTCTCAGATACGAGAAGACTGCGAACCTGAAGCTGTCGGGACTGCGCAACCCATGGATTCACGTCCTATGGGAAGGGACACTTGGAGGGGGAGTTCGCCAGGATTCACCATCATGACGACACACAGAGCCTAATCGATGGATGGATGTCTCAAAGGAACGCGATGGTCGAAGGGCATCTGAAAATGCATCCGGAGATCCAGTTCCGGAAAATCTCATGCTCCACAACTGGAAAACGAACGTCATCGCCCCACCGTACAGCCACAAGAGCCTCGGGAACCGGATTATCCGGCTCTCAGGAGCTGGGCATAAGGTTCTCCATTCACACCTTCAGGCGGTCGCACGCGACCATCCTGAAGAACTCCTGAATGCCCATCGAGGACGTAGGGGAGTTCTTGCGCCAAGAGAACATCCAAACGACTTTGGAGTTCATCGCGGACAATCCGACGAGGATGATCGATGGAAAGAAACTACGAGGAGGGCATCGGAAGGAGGCACAGGAACGACTGAGGAACAAGTCGACCGTTTTACTCTTTGTTTAAAACTATGGTAATCGACAAGGGTGAGTCAGAAGGGAATGGTGGACAAGGCGAGATTCGAACTCGCGACTTCTGCCTTGCGAAGGCAGCGATCTACCGGGCTGATCTACTTGCCCATTTGAATCCGGTGAAGCCCCCTAATCAGACCCCGAATATAAACCTTGGTCTCGTAACGGCTGCCAGCCCGGCGTTAACTTAAACCCTGGCATGCGTTCATCCGATGCATGAAGCTCCGGAACCAGACGCAGACCGGGAACCCCAGGCCGATGGAGGTCTGGAACGCCAACGTCTACTTCGACGACAGGTCGGGGGCGAAGAACCGCCCCGTCATCGTGCTGGAGAGGAGGGGAGAGGACTTCACCGTGTACATGGTCACCTCCCACCCGCACCACCCGGAGACCGACATCAGGCTCATGGACCCCTACGAGGTCATGCTGGACAGGACCTCCCATGTGCGCACCGACCGCCCGTTCAAGCTCCGGGCGTCCAGCTTCAACTACAGGCTGGGGGAGCTGAGCCACGACGACTCCGAGATGGTGCGCGCCATCTTCGAGAGCAGGACGAAGGACACCCGCATGTACCGCCGCGGGGACTACCGAGGCAGGACATGGACAAGGTGGGGGTCGCCAACGACATCGTCTCCGCCGCGGCCAGCAGGCTGTGCCTCGACATGCGCTTCCTGACCAGGGCGGTGCTGTCCCTGGACACCAGGGTCGAACCCGGCGAGGGGAGGCCGAGGTGCGACGGGCGGACGGTCGTGTTCCGCGCCGACACCGTGATCTCGT
>CALUNK010000135.1 GCA_944321985.1 Candidatus Methanomethylophilaceae archaeon | reverse complement strand
TATTCATCTTGCCGTCGATGTACACCGGGCGCCTCCGGCGCTCTGAGCGGGGGACGTCGACGACGACCGTCACGCCGTAGGTGTTCGCGAATGCGGAATAGATGGGCCAGAAATCCTCGGAGAGCTTGCCGTCGGACTTCTTGAACTCCAGGCGGTCGCCCTCCTTCTGTGTCTCCATGTCCAGCGTCATGACGTCATGATGGTGTCGGTGATGGAAAGGTGATTGCGATCGTGACAATGATCACAGTCAGGACCGACAGCATTACTAACTGAATCCGACCCCGTTTCGGAACGGAACGGCATCAAATCCGACCCAAGAAGGGATCCTATCGGTTCGTTTTGATGGTATCGATCCCATCGTTGATGTCATTCATCATCAGATTGATAGTATGATTCAATCAAGATGACAATGATGATAGTAAGATGATGTTGAATCGAGTCTGGACGTCGTCGACGACAGCCATCGTGATGTAAGGTGGGTCCCCGGCCCCTTAGCTCCGGGGACCCGTTTGCTCTTCAGGTTTCCGTAGGTCGCGCTTCCCTCGACGCGGAGCAGATGTTCTCAGTTCGTCTTCCTGCGTCCGACCTTTTTTCGTTTCGGTTATCAGCTCTTCCTCGTCTGCATCAGGATCAGAGCAGCGAGGATGGCCACGACGGCGGCAGCCGCGATGGCCACTACGTAGGTTGTGGTGTCGTCGTCATCGTCGGCGGGGACGACCACGGGCGGTACGAAGGGATCGTCATCGTCATCGTCGTCCGCGGGGAACATGACCGTGACGGTCACGTCCGCCGAGGCGGTGAAGACGTAAGGCGTGTCCACAAGCTGTCCGTCCACCATGACGGTGGGAGTGAACAGCCCGTCACAATTGAGGGTCACCACAGTGCCCTCGTCCACTACGACGGTCTCTGTGGATGTGATGGCCTTGGTGTTGTTGTCCCAGTGAAGGACGGCTCCTCCGAAGAGGCCTCCGCCGACCACCGTGACAGTGATGGCGACCTGTCCGGGGGCCTTGACGACTACCTGGTAGGTCACGGGTTCAAGCCCCGGATACATGACGGTGACATCGTATGTACCAGGGATGGAGGTGTCGATTGTTTCGGGACTGACTGTGTATCCGCCCTCAGGAACAGCCTCCAGGGTACCGTTGTTGTACACCAGAGTTACTTTAACATCGCCGTTGTAGGTCTCACCGACTTCATAGACGGTATCAACGGGCTCGACGACGATGTGATCCGGAGCGACAGCGGTGACGGTCACATTGCAGGTGGCGGTGAATCCGCCGTTCTCGGTTGTCACCATGATGGTTGTGGTACCGGCCTTCAATGGGGTGACGACGCCGCCCTGGACAGTAGCGACGGTGGGATCGCTTGATGTCCAAGTCACATTCTTGTTGGTTGCGTTAGAGGGCAGGACTGTCGCCACGAGGATTCCCGTCTTATTGTCATCGAACAGCGCCATCTCAGTCTTGTCAAGGGTCACACCCGTGACATCGACAACGGTCGGAGGGATGTCTTCGACGCTCACATTGCAGGTGTCGGTAAATCCTCCACTGACTGTTGTGACCGTGATGATTGCTGTTCCCTCTCCGACAGCGGTGACCAGACCATTCTGATCTACGGTAGCGACCTTATCATTGCTGGTAGTCCAGACGACGTTCTTGTCGGTGGCGTTTTCCGGCAGGACGGTGACGGTCAGCTTAATGCTGTCGCCGATGGTCATTTCAGGGTCTTGCTGGTTAATTTCGACAGATGTAACCGGCACATCTACTGGTTCATTCCAAACAGCCTTCAATGTTACAGTTCCAGTGACTATGTATTCGGTCCCAGCAATCATGACGTCTCCGGCGCCTTCAACCTGCCATCCGACGAATTCTTTTCCAGTCGGAATATCAAATCCGCATGCAGGAAGGATGTATGTGCCACCGACGGTGACGGGATCCATGGTTCCTTCGGCACCATTGCCATCGAAGGTAATCGTTCCTGCATAGAACGTTCCCTCTGCGTAGTACACACCTGACCCATCAGCCGGAAAAACCCAGTATTTGATCTCTCCGTCCAAATTGGCGTAGTCAGGATGCTTAACCGTGATGATTCCATCAGCGAATGTGGCACTGTATGTCTTTCCTTCGCCCTGATCGACATCCTGAATACGAACCTGAGGATCGATTGTCTCGATGTTTCCGACGTAGAACTGGACAGTCCCAACGGACCCGTCGGTCGTATAGACCACCTTTGTTTCACCTTCTGCGTCAACATCTGTGGCTCCGGATGCAACAAGCACTGCGGATGCCAGGAGAATAGCGACGATTCCGATGATCATGGTGTTCTTCTGCATTCAATCGCCTCACTGGATTGTTATGGTTGTTGTTCCACACTCAATGACATTGTTTCCAGAGACTACTGTAAGCGTTATGTCTAGCTTGTCTCCGGACTTGAGTCCGCTGGGAATGCTGTATTCATTGATCGCCGAAGCGGTTCCATTTGCAGCAAGTCCACTGATAACGGCCTTATCTGTATCCCAGACATCGACCTCCCAGCCTTCGGACCCCATCGTCCTTCCATGGAGAACATATGTGAATCCGAAGTTGGCATTGACTGTACCATCTATTCCTTCGGCTTCGATTACAAGCTTACCATTTTCAATGGATGCCTTGACTGTATAATCTGTAGCAGCAGATACACCAGAAGATCCGTAGACGGCTCTGAACTCCAGCTCCTGGCCAGGGTTCTCGATGTCCCCGAAGTCTATGTATCCGAAGTGGATCGCACCGTTCTCCTCATAGTTTCTGACGAACTGCCATTCGCCATCCACCTTCACATAGAGGTCCCATCCCAGCAGGCTCTTGTCCTTGTAGTTGGTACCCGGGAGCTTATACAGATCGCCGGTCTGGAAGGTCGTGGTGATATCGTACTGGTTGTCGTCGTCATAGGTCTCGTTGTACTCGTTGAAGGTGACGGTCCAGGAATCGGCATCGATAACCTCGACGACCCCTCTCGCTAGCTCGTCATTACCGTTCATGACAACCATGGTGTATGTCCCGTACTGGAGTGCGGGAAGGCCGCTCTCACGGGCGGGCTGTCCGTCGGCGAAGGAGAAGTACCAGGCACGGTATCCCGCCTCAAGCCACTTCGTGTTGTCAGTCTCGCTCCAGATGGGTGTTGTGAGATCGTCTCCAAGATACAGGTAAGCAGTGACCGATCCCGTGAGTACTTCGTCATTGTACCAGACGATCCACATGGTGCTGGGTGCGATGTACTTGGTGTACTCTGTGGTGGGGAATTTGATGCCGGCGGCGTCCATGTCGTCGTAGACGACCTTGGCGCTGTCATCATATCCTGCGTCAATGGTTCCTGCGACCTTGATGTCCGCCTTAACCGTGTAGCCTCCATTGGTTGCCATCATGGTGTACAGACCGCCGATATCGGCAGAGTTCTCGAAAAGATCCTTCAACTGGTCATCGAAGGACAGGTACCAGATGTACGTTCCGTTGCCGAGGTCATCCCACATGGCATCGTCGTCGGTGTAGATGATCTCGTCGTTGCGGAGGACCTGCATGGTGTATTCACCGGTCACACCCTCTGTGTTGAAGATCATGAACATGGTCCTGTCGATGGCGTCCGTGACAACCACTCCGTTGAGGTCGGTCTCGGCCCCATGTGTGGCCTCGGGGACGTATCCTGAGGATGTCCCGTAGTTCACGCTCAGGTCCAGGGTATACTCAACAGCTCCGTATGTGGTTCCCGCTTCGCCATCCAGATCGATGGTTATCGTTATGGGGTCGTTGTTCATCACCCTGTACACGAAGTAACCGTCGAACACCTCATCGGTGCCATCCCAGGTCTTGTTGGATGTGGACACCTTCACACCGTTCCAGTCGACGCCGTCAGGCAGGTCTATGTAGAAGGCGATGTAGTATCCGCTCTGCTCGTTGTACTTGGCTGTGTTGAACTGCGTGTATTCGTAGACCCAGTTCACGGTTCCGGTAACATCATAGGTGTTGCCCTGGCCCCCTGTTAGAGCGAGGCTGCTGTACAGTTCGGAGGGTTTCTTTCCATACAGATCGTCGCCGCCCGTGACCTCGTTGATGTTATTATCGTCGATGGCTACGAAATCGATCTTCACACTGGCATCCAGATCGTAGTTGAGTGTGTAGGTGGACTCCGAGTACTTGGTTCCATTTCCGTCGAGATCCACAGTGATCGTCGTGGGAGCCTGATCGAGGCTTGTTCCTAGGTACTTGAGCATTCCCCCGTTGAACTTCCACTGGCTGGTTCCGTTGAAAGCCTTACCGTCGAAGCTGATGGTGGCACCCGACCAATCGAATTCGGGTTGTCCGGGAACGGTCAGGCAGTACAGGAGGTAGTATCCCTTGTGGTCGACATCTCCCCATACCTGGGGGGCCCATCCGCCGTCGTAGTAGAACACGGTTCCGGTCACCGTGTAGGTCTTTCCGTCGGATGTGAACCCGATTCCGCTCTGGAGGTCGCCGATGGTGACATCATAGACCGTGTCCTCTTCGCTGTAGGTCCCGAATCCGATGATGGATTCGACGCTCATACCGGAGAGGTCGAGCTTGTAGGTCTCGGTGGTCCAGTTGTCCTTGTTCTTGATGGTGTCGAAGTCGACGGTGAACGAGTATTCGGCTGGGACGGACTCGCCGAGATTGATGGTGATCATTCCGTTGTCGTAGACGGCATCGACGAACATGCTCGGGACGAGCACGACTTCTGTGAGCACGTACCCGCCCTCACCGGATGTGTAGTACTCGACGGCAGTGCCGACGGGGAGAGTAAGGTAGTAGCTGCCTTCGACCTGGACAAGGCTTCCGGTCACGGTGTAGTCGTTGCCGTTGGCGGTGACCTTCACAGACGTCTGCTGCTCCTCGATGTCCGAGGTGGGCTGAGAGACAGTGATCGTTGAGCTGGCCTTCCTGACGACGATGTCCACATCGTTGTAGGAGTAGTCGTTGGTGATGCCGTCGCTGAGCTGGACGGCGATCTCAAGCCTGTCGTTGTATGTTCCCGCATCGATGATGTCGCCGTTTCCGGTTATGGTCGTGAGAGCGAAATCGAGCGAGGCGGAGAAAGTCTGTGCATTTCCATCTTCATCAACGGCGCTGAACAGCGTGATCCTCAGGTTGAAGTCCCTGAGTACGACTGGTGCTCCGTCGTAGACGGGGTTGACCATTGCGATACCATAGGATACCGCGATCTTGTCTCCATCCTGAGTGACGAACGTCTCGTTGAAGACGGTCCAGTCTCCGGAGGTTATGGAGAGGATTGCCCCCTCCGCCATGGCGGGGTACTTCACACTAGCAGTTGTCTGGTCTGTATAAAGTGAGTAGCCGGTTCCGAGAACGATTCTTGATCCCGCCTCAGTCACGATATTACCGACATAGCTCACACGCTCATTGGTAGAGAACTCAGAACCGCTGGGAATCTCGAGGGTCAATCCGGCGAGGTTGATCGGATATCCGCCCATGGAGAGATCGAAGCCGTTGAGGTCGATGGTGACATTATCCCCAGTGGTTGATGTGATGTAACTCGTGGCGACGATATCGGCATCGAGTACAACAGTGGCACCTTTGTTCATGATGGCCTGGACCAGACCGTCGTATGTGGAGACATGGTAAACGCCATCATCGCCGATGACGGCTCCGTTGTTGACGATCTCTCCGGACACTTCAGCTTCGGATGAAACCGTGACTGAACCGTTGTTAGTGACGTTTTCGACAGTTACATCGGTCTGGATGATGAGACTTGCACCTGTGTTGATGGTAAGGTCCTTGAGCGTGACGCTCGAGTCATCGCCGGTCTTGGTGATGGTAAGACCGCCGGTCGTGCCTTCCTGTGCGACCTGTCCGCTGATGAGGACTTCTCCCTGAGCATTGATTGTCACAGGGGCGCTAGCATCGATGGTTCCAGAAATGTAGATAGAACCAGTTGAGATAACGATGTTGCCCGTTCCAGCCTTGAGATTTTCAAGACTGATGGACGCCGTGACGTCTCCGTTTACGGTGGTTTCAGTATAACTGACCGTTCCAGACAGGTTTGCACCACTACTTATCTGAAGGGAAGCTCCAGTCATCAAAATGATCTCGGTGTCAGAATCAGTTACTGCAGTTGTTGGTATGTCGAAAACTTTGCCTATAGTGAGACTTTTAATCTGAATGCTGACAGCAGTATCGTAGCCTGAAATATATCCCATCGGACTGTTAAATAATCCGCCATTGATCACTGTCTTTCCGAGTTCATAGCTATTTTTAGGTGTATCGTTTCCTTCAGCACCAGTAACTAAGGATGCGTTAGATGCTGTAAATACTCCACCGTTGATTGTGAGATCATTCCAGTTTAGGATTGTTCCTGCTTTGGGAGTAGTATTGATAAATGTACCGCCGTTGATGGTCATCTTGCCATAGTCGTCGTTCTTGATAGTATACAATCCGCCATTGGCAGTTGTCCCATTGTTGGCTATGGTTCCATCATTGATAATCATCTCAGAAACAGCTTTGGATGTGTTATTACTTGGCGTGTACCATCCATTCTCGATACAACTGGAGTTTGAACTAGCACTTGTGAAAGTTCCTCCGTTAATAGTAAAAAGAACTCCGTGGTTGGTAATGAGGTAATAGTCGCTAGAATTAATCGCGTTGGTCTTCTCAAAGACACCGTTCTCTATGGTAACTGTACCTCCAACATCGTTCAAAATTGCCGATGTTCCAGCAGTATTATTGACAATCTTTCCAATTCCAGTTTCATTAGAATCGAAAATTGTCAAGTTTCCACCATTGGTGATATTGTCATCACCACCATCCATGAAAACGTGTCCGTTGATGTCTATGGCAATATTGTCGTCCGAACCGACATTCACAGATTCAGAGATATCATTGATAAGTTTGATAATATCATCCGAATCGGCCTGATCTATGGCCAGCTGGAGAGTGGAAAAAGTCTGGCCGGAACTTACTATCTGTGCAACATCTCCATCTGCCGCTTCCACTGAATCCGTTCCAGGAAGAGCAATGGCAAACGTGCACACGACCATGGCCATGATAGCGACGACGGCGAGGAGTTTGCTTCTCTCCCCTTTGATCATTGTTGCGTTCATTTCGCATTTCTCCTGAATTTTGAAATCCCGCTCCATCGGGGTTCGGGACGGACCCGTTCGGGTCCGTCCCTGTGTTTCAAGGAGCGGATGTTTCGACCCGTTGTTCGGTTATCAGGACCTCATCATCCTCATTGCCACGATGACCGCGAGAACGATCACGAGGACGACCAGGATGATCAGGAGATAGTCGGTGATTCCCATTCCGGAATCGGAGTCGTCGATGACCACGGGTTCGGAGACTGTGGTTCCGGAGACGGTGATGGTCACAGTGACAGTGTTACCGGTCTCAGGGGTTCCGGACAGTGTGAAAGTGTTGCCGGAGATGGTCTGGCCATCCACCTGGATGATGACATTGTCGGCGGAGTACCCGCTCTTGGCATCAATGCTGATAGTGTGTGTTCCGGCAGCGAGGTAGCCGTTGTAGACGAACATATTGCTACTCTTGATCAGAACGACACCGTCGATGGCGACGGTTCCGACGCCGTTGTCGGCGAGGACCATGACCTCGTAGATCTCGTAGTCGATCTTGGCATCGACCCTGTCGTATGCACCGATGGTGATGATGTCGCCTGCAATGATTGTCTGCTTCTCGTCCTCGTTGTCGTACCATCCCTTGAAGACCGCGTTTTGGATTGGGGCCTCTATCGCAACCGTGGTTATGTTTGAGGCACCGTAGACGGTCATCCAGAGAGCGTCCTCGATGTAGAACTCAACGGACTCCATTCCGGTTGTCTCAGTGGTGAACTCGGACTCGGCAGAGACGTAGATTGCGCCCGTCGTTTTGATGTTGTCACCTGTGACTGTGGCGGCATTCTGGGCCTCGAACTTCTTGTCGGTTCCGATGTAGATGCTGGCCGCAGACAGCTGTCCGTAGCCGGTGTTCTCAGAGTCGGCGTTGACGACGTTCAGGGTTCCGGTGACGATAACATCGCTGGTGGCCACGACATTTCCGTTCCTGTCGACATTGACGGTTCCGGCGATGACGAACTCTGAGACGTTCAGGGTTCCGGTGACATCGACGGTTGTTCCCTCGGTGACGCCGAAGGAGACGAGGTTGGTGGCGTCGAAGCCGTCGACGGAGACGGTTCCAGCGATTGCGGAAAGCTCTGCGATGTTCTTACCATTGCTGGATTCGTTGCTGTATGAATTAGGAGTTCCAGAGACGGCCAGGATATTGGTCTCCTCATCCTCGTCGATGACGTTGGCGACGGTGACATACCCGGTGAAGGCCCTGATGTTTTTGAGATCGACGGAGTTGCCATCGGCGGTGATGACCGCGGTCAGGAGCCCCTCGGTTCCGACCTGGATCTCGTATCCGACGAGGGTGACGGTACCGAATGTGACCTTTCCATCGATGGACAGAACGTATTCTGCAGCGTCTCCGGCGGTCAGGGTGAACGCCTCTCCGTAGGATACGGTACCCTGGACGGACGCCTCGCTGGCGTCGGCGGAGTATCCGGCGAACACAGGCACGGATGCGATGATGTTGTCCGCATCGATTCCCTCTATGTCGACGGCGGCATAGACCCCGCTTACATTGTAGGTCGCCTCACTGTAGGCGGCATTGTCGCCGGTGACGATGTAGTTGTTGACGACGACGGAGCCGTTGGACTTGCCGGTCTTCTCGTCGACAGTTGTGGAAAGGTTGTTGTTGGCGTCGTTCAGGACTCCGTTCACTGTGAGGACTGCCCCTTTGGTCACGGTCATATCGTAATCTCCGACAACGACGGTGATGCCAGCGGGAATGGTAAGAGCGCTGTCGATGGTTGCGTCTCCGGCGAGGGTGATGGTGGATCCATCGGCGGCGCCGGCGATGGCGAGCCTCAGAGAGGTGTATGTGACGGTCGCTCCCTCGTCTGCTGTGGTGGTGACCTCGCAGACGACGCCGGACCCGTTCTCGACGATGTCGAGGGTCAGGCTGGAGTCGACGACGGTTCCCTTGAC
>CALUNK010000134.1 GCA_944321985.1 Candidatus Methanomethylophilaceae archaeon | reverse complement strand
TCGGTCTATCGACATTCTAGCGTCGTTTCCTCTGCAGCCCTGATGATGGCGTTTCGGGACATCGGATCGCATCTCACTTTACTGTCGGTATGTCGGGGACGAGATATGTGTGCTTGTTAACGGCGTTTAGGAAATGATCGTCAATTGTTGCTATGATAAGCACATACGAGAAAGCAAACAGGACAAAGGTCCTGGCCATCGTGGCCGTCTTCGCCATGGTGCTCTGCGCGTTTGCCGCCTTTGCACCCACCGAGACAGATGCTGCCACCGATGAGCAGTCCTACAGTGGAACCCTTGGCACCGCCCAGAACTTCCCTGCAGGAACCAATGTCGTCATCGACAAAAAAACAACCATCACCACCAACGGTGTTCTGACTATCGAAGGTGACTTCAGGGTCGCCGAGGGAGTCACTCTCACAATCCAGAACGGTGGTCAACTGATCGTCAAGAACGGTCTCTTCAAGGTTGAGGGAACCATCATAGTCACGGGCAGTGGAATCAACACTACCGCTAGTGGAACTGATGAAGCCACACCCTCTATGATTGTAGTCCAAGACAATGAACAGACAGGAGAACTCTTCAAGGACTACGGAGTCGTCATCGACGGAACCGTCACCGTCACCAAGGGAGCATCCTTCGAGCATAACGGTGACGATGCCGGATCCATCCTGATCAACAACGGTGGAACTCTGGATGTTGTCAAATCGGGCAACACGTCCGCTTCCATCTCCAACCTCGACGTCAAAATCGCTGTCGGAGGAACCTTCAACTTTGAGGGTGTCATCGGCGAGAGCATGACGGTTACCGCCTATGGGACCGTCAGCGGAACGACTATGAAGACTCAGTCCTCCATTACTCTCACCCATTATGGAGACAATGACAGGAGCCTGTCCGACCTCACATTCACAACCACTTCCAAGAATGTAACCGGCTATTACATGGCCGGGAATGACGTCGACACCCAGCTCTTCAGGGAGTTCGCTCTGAACGTCACCGGAACCGTCGCCAACAACGACTCCATCGTTTTCAATGGTTCCGTTGTTGATGGTAAATATTATGTCAGCGAGGATGCCGCCAAGACATCCAGTGACATGTACGACGCTAAAGTCACTGCCAAGGTGTACATCTCCACCCTCACGATTTCCGAGACTGGAAATGCCACCAACAACACCTACATCCAGATTGCTGATGCTCTGAACATCAGGGCGGACAAGGCAAAGGGGACAAATGGAACTCTTGTCAACAATGGAACCATCGAGCTCGTCGGAGCCATGACCGCTCAGGAGGACTCTGCGATCAGTGGAAAGGGAATAATCGCCATCAACGGCGGATCCGCCACCCTCAGGGGAATGTCCGAGCCTCCAATAGACAATATATACGGTGCCTACTATGCCGACAGAACAGGAACTGTTGATGTCCTGTTCATCACAGACATCGCTGCCGCCATCTCCGGTGCTGTGGCCATCGAAGAGGAAGACGTGTACATAGGATCTGCTGGCATCACCTCTGAAACCGGAGCTTATGTCGTCTCCGCCAATATCAGCGTGCCTGCCGACATCACCCTCACCATCGATGGCCAGGCCATAGCCGTTGCCAAAGGCGTCACGATGACATTCGATGTCGATGCGGCCGCCTACATCAACAATGGAATGGTGTACGTAAACGGAACCATCGTCGACAACAGTCTGGACCTCTCCGGATACGAGGGTCAGATGGAGTTCGAGGTCAAGATCGTCTCCGAGGACGAGGAGACCAACACCTACACCACCCTCGCCAACGCCCTGGACATCATCCAGTCCGGTACAATCTACCTGTATGATAATGTCACAATATCCGGTGCCATGGTGATCGGCTCCGACATAACCGTCATGTATGCCGAGGGAAAGACAGGAACCATTGGGTTCGAGGACAAGAACGCCTCCCTCACAATTAATGGACTCGTTGTTCTTGAAGAAGGACAGGCTATCAACACCGCAGTAGACGGAGAGAATGCCACTGTCACCGTCAACAATATGCTGAAGTACGTCTCCGAGAACAACATCGGAGTTAGCATCATCTACGGTGTTTACTTCGAAGGAGCCCTCGGAGAGGATGCTGAAAACACTAAGTACATTACCTCCGTCTCCGTCGCCTCCACCAACTCTGCCGAGATTTCCGGAGAAATGGAGATCTACGGAAACATCTCCATGGGGGATGTCACCTTCACACAGGGTGAGGACAAGCAGATCGTCATCAAGACCAAGACTGATGACAAGCAGACCATCACAGGAAACGTCACACTTGCCGGAGGAGCCGAGATGAACATCATCGGCACCTTCACCGGATCCGTCACCGACGGAACCAACACTGTGTCCTTCAGCAAGGTCACCGGAGCTTACATCGAGTTCCACTCCGAGGAGACCGCCGAGGGAACCACCACTGACATGTGCATGTCCGGTGCCCTCATCGCCGGAGACGTCGCTGTCTCCGCCGGAACCGTCGTCATCGGAGAGAATACCCAGATCGGAGACGGAACCAAGACTAAGGACGGATCCCTGACGATCTCCTCCGGAGCCACCCTCGAGGTCGCCGCTCCTCTGACCGTCTGGACCGCTTACTACGACCCTCTGCTCGTAGCCAAGCAGTTCCCTGTCTATACCGACAGCGCTGTCGAGAGCACCTTCGCCTCCCTCTTCGTCGAGGGAACCCTGAACATAGTCCAGGGCGGATCCATGGATGCCGCTGTCTCCGTCATAAACGGAACCGTCTCCGTCGCCCAGAAGGCCGGTGTCGTCCACTTCGACGGAGCCGTCATAAACGGAACCATTGCCGCCGAGAAGTCCATCGCCTTCGACATTGCACTTGTCAACGGAACCATCGACGGAAAGACCGCAGTTCAGGCCCTCATCGCAATGCCCGGATGCACCGTCGTCGCGGACGACGTCAACGAGGGAACTGCCGATGTCACCAATGTCTACATCAACGGTGAGGAGTACGCTACGGTCTATGCCGTCGACGGAACTCCCATCGGAGCCATTCTCATATTTGCAGAGATCCCCGGAGTCCAGATCGAGACCTCCGTGTTCTACAGCGATGCCGCGATGACCCAGAAGATCAACGGCGTATATGTCGGAAATTCGTTCCCCGTCATCGGTGACGACTTCAGCGTCGCCACTCTTGCTAATATGTTCAACGCCGCCATCGATGTCGGACTCTACGAGAACGTCTACATCTCCATGGCCCCCGCGGAGGTCGAGGGAACCGTCTCCGTCGGAACCGGACTGGACCTGTACATCGACAACGTCAGGGTCGCCGGAGGCCAGGACTTCCCCCTGACCGTCGGAACACACACCGTGTCCTTCGATGTCAAGGCAGGATACGACGGATCCGGCGCGGCCATCACCTTCAACGGCCAGACCGTCCAGAGCGGCGGATCGATCACCGTCACCGCCGATATGACCGAGTTCACCCTCATCGCCTCTGGCGCCGTCCCCTCCCAGGGACAGGTCGTCATCGACGAGGGGTCCGACGACGGAATGGGCATCACAGACTACCTCCTGATCATCCTGGTCGTCCTCGTGATCGTTCTCGCGGTCATCGTGGCCATGAGGATGATGAGGTCCTGATAACCGAAGCACGGGTCGAAACATCCGCTCCTTGAAACGCAGGGACGGACCCGAATGGGTCCGTCCCGAACCCCGATGGAGCGGAATTTCAAAATTCAGGAGAAATGCGAAATGAACGCAACAATCATGAAAGGGGAGAGAAGCAAACTCCTCGCAGTGGTCGCTGTCATGGCTATGGTCGCATGCGCCCTCGTGGCGTTCATGCCGTCCGCCGATGCCGAGAGCAACGTACTTCCGGCAGCCAATGACAATAATACCATTAAATTGGTAGAAGACACGGTGCTCACCGAGCCAATCACCCTCACCAGTGATCAGACTCTGGATCTGGCGGGATTCAATCTGACCGTTCCCACAATCAATGTGAATGGTGCGAGGATCACTGATTCCACTTATACCTCTGGTGAGACCAGTACGATTTCAGTAACAACGGCCATCACGATATCAGCAGATTCCCAAATCTCAAACGTCACAATAGATTCTGCAGCCGCGATGGCCACTGCCATCGGTTACGGTGTGTCCGCAACCTATACAAACGTAAGCTTCACCGGGGATGACTGTTATACAGCCATCTACTTCTGTGTCGGTGCAACGGATTCCGAAGTCGAAGTCAACGGCGGTGACCTCAACGGAAAGCTCATCAACTACGACACGAACGCAGCAACAAGCGGCGGAAAGGTCACCGTGAGTGGAGCCAGTGATGTAAGTCTGGGGATCCTCAACAACTCCAACACTGCTCAGGTTTTCACATACGGAACAACATTCGATATCGATGAGAATACCACAATCGACACGATAATGGTCGGTCATGAGCAGTGTACAACAAACGTCACATTGAGTGTTCCTGCAGACGAGACAATCAGCTGCGTCGAACTGACTGGTCCTGGAATCATATACACGCCCAATCCCATAAACATCGTCTCTGAGAAACCCAGCGATGTCACGATCATTGAGTCCGCCGGCAATGTCATCACCGTCAACAACTACACAGACCTGATTACTGCCATCGACGGGACTTATGCGACCATCGTCATTGACGGAAACATTCAGGTCCCGTCCGTCATCACCGTCCAACGTGAGGTCATCATCGTCGGAATCAATGATGCAACTCTCGAAGCGATTCCCAATGATGGGCCCTACAACGGCGAGTGGTCTTCTGGATCTGCCAAGAGCCTGATCAGTATCGAGTCTCCTGCCACTGACGTAGTCATAAAGGACATCGTCTTTGACAGCAAGGAAGCTGCTTTCGGAGTCAATGTCTACAATGCCACCGGAGTGAGCTTCGAGAACGTTTCTTCTAACAACAGTGCCGGAGCCGGATTCGTCTTCGGACAAGATGCGACGGCTTCGCTCAGCAATATCTCCGCCGAAAACTATGTCTGGGGAGGCATCAACGTTGACAAAGGGGCAACAATCACCTTTGAGGATGTCGGATCCTTCGAGAATGTGGGTTCCGTCTACTCCGAGAATTACAACGAATCGGTTGTCTTCCCCGCCGGCTACACTCCCGCCATTGAAATGACCGGCAAATGGAATGGTGAAGGGTCTGATCCGACAGATTTCTGCGGATACTACACCACACTGGACGAGATCCTCCCCAACTACAATGACGAGCAGGACAGGTTCATCTACGAAGGTTCCAAGATCGCAGTGAACAAGGACACGACCAACGGCTCCGACTTCACATTGAAGTCCGGAACGACTTTGAAGATCGCCGATAACGTCACGCTCACCAACGAGGATGGCGTATCCTTCTATGTCGAGAAGAACGCAACAGTCGATGGCTGTATCCGTGGCGGAGAGGTCGAATACCTGGACATTTCAGGAATGACAGAATTCCCCGACATGGAGGACGGGACCATTGTTAATTACAGTGGCAGGACATACGTCGTCTATCATGCGGACACGATGACTGGCAACTGGCAGTTCGGTGTCGCCGTCGGTGATTTCACCTACACGGGTTTCAACAAGGCAGGCAACTTCAGGAACGCTGGAGTCATATCCCTTGACAACACATATAAAGACACCAGCGGAACCCCGACCGGCTACGTCTACAATCAGAACGAGGTCTCCGAAGAGGAGGCCGCGCACGGAGAATACGGCGAGTGTGTCGATGTGGGAGTCTACACCCTCCACATCAGTTTCACGATGACCAACGGAAAGGAGACCGTCAACGTCGACGTCGAGGTTCCCATAAGCATCCTCCCGGCAAAGTCCGAGGTCAAACTCGGTGATGCCACTGGATACGGCCAGTACCAGAACGTCACCATTTCTGGTTCCGGTAACGAGTATAAGGCGAGCGGCACAGTCATCTACACCACATACAGCGGTGAGACGGGATACCACCTGTTCTTCACAGTCACCGCACCCAGCGGAATCATCCTCTCCGAGGCCATGTTCGACGGCATCGACTACGCCGATGGGATCGGACACGTCTATCTCGGCACGTCCGTCCCCGATGAAATCGTCTTCAGTGTCGATTTCGACGGAATCGTCATCGAGGATGGGGATCCCAACAACTGGACCCCTGAGGCCTACACACTCGATCTCTCTGGACTAAGTGTCGATTCCATAATAGAGCTCGACAAGACCACCCTCGAGACCGTCTACGGAGTCGATGTTGGAGACCTTCAGACCGGGATATCCATCGATGAGAACAATAACGTGAAAGGAACCGTCTTCTACTATGACGGAACCTGGACCGCCGGAACCTGGGGTGATAACATGTCCATAGGATACTACGTCCTCTACGACATTACCGTCCCCGGCATTGAGGATTTCTGGAACGATGGTGACAATAATGCCAAGCTCGGCTTCACTCAGCTCGACGCTTATGGAGAAACCATCAGGACCAACACCTACGACGGCAACTTCGACGGATACCTGCTCGTGTTCCTCGGAACAGACGGCATCGATGTCGCCAAGACCGAGATTGTCGTCGACCTTGATGGCAACAGCACCAAGTACTCCGAGAACAAGTACACCGTCACATACGACCTGACAACCAGTGCCAAGGTGGAGTTCCTCCCCATCACAGACGACAATGTCACCATCGTGACCGGTTCCGATAACCTCTACGGAATGAAGCCCTCCGAACTCCAGACGAATCTGGGAATCGACACGAATCTGGGCGTCACCGGAACCGTCAACTGGGTCTACGGCTACGAGCAGTTCAACACCGCCGAACCCAACGAGCAGTACGGATACTACATCGCATTCTACATGCAGCTCCCCGGCAGCATCAAGAGTTGGGAAGGCGTCAGCGTCTCCACTTCCGACGGTAAATCTTGGAACGGAACGGAGAATGATGTGTTTGACGGGTTCTTCGTCTACAGGGTGATGGACAACGGCCCCATCGTGATCACCATTGACCTCGGAGAGACCTACGAGCCCACGGAATATGAGCTCGACCTGAGTGCCCTGGACTATCAGTCCGTCGCTGGATATATAGACAACGATGCCCCCAGCGGACAGGGAAAGACCGAGACAGTCGCAGGAGTCGAAATTCCCAACGTCATCGGACAGACCATATGGATCATCTATAACTCCGAAGGACACAGCGGAAGCATTGGCCTCAATCTCTACTATGAGGATGAGCAGGAACCCTGCTACATCAGCCAGCTTGAACAGAACAACGGAACGCTTGTTAGGTATTTCTCCTTCATCGACCAGAATATCGAGTTCAGGGCCGGAGAGTACAAGATCGAGATTTTCTGCGACAACACCGATCACGAGGGTGACAGAGTCACTATCACAACGAACACGGTCATCGTCCCTGGAGCTGTCGAAAGCGGTTTCGACGAGAAAGGGGAGGATGCCCAAACGGCCATGAACAAATACGATGACATCAATATCACAGATGCTGCTGGTGCCACCAATGTCATGTGGATGGTCTGGTACGGTTCTGGTTACGAGGGAGTCACTGCCAGTCTCTACTTCGGAGATGATCTTGAAAATGCAATCTACAGCGAGACAAGCAGCGATGTCGTGAAGTGGCTCCATCCAGGAATCCACACGTGGTACTTCTCCTTCGACTACCAGGTCGAGGATGAAGGATACGATTTCGCCTACGGAAAGTACACCATGGTAATCACAGACTCCGATGGCAACAAGATCGCAGAAGCGGTCGAGTACGTCGTCGACGAGACCATGTACAACGTCACCTACATCGATGTGGACTGGCCCTACGCCGAAGGAGGATACAGATACAGTCAGAACGTCAAAGTCGATACTGACTTCATCCTGCCCGATCTCCCAGACGGATCCAAGACCGCCTTCGGATGGAAGGTCCTGAATCCTGAGACAGGGGACTACGATGTCTATGGTGAGAACATATTTGTTGATCTCTCCAAGTATGTCGACGACTACAACAGCGTCACGTTCTACGCCGTATATGCTTCCGGAGAAGAATCCACTAGCATGAGGTTCGTCGGATATCAGACCAACAACGGTGTCCAGATTCAGATCGACGCTCTTGACCACAACATTATTCCAGACGGAGAAATCACTGTCGTGATCTTCTACATCAGTACGTTCAATGTTGACGGTCAGGTGATAGAGACGATTTCATCTCAGACATTCACTCAGAGCTACGCCAGTAACGGATACGATGCTGACAATATCGATGTCGCAATCGACTACGACGAGTATGACACCGCGTTCCGTGCCTACGCAACCTTCACAGCCAACGTTGGTGAGGAGAACGAGGCAACTTACGATGTGCCCTACTTCGACATCGAAGTCATTCTCGTCGGGTGAGAACATGATCGCTGAAACAAGGAGAATCACCGTAAACAGGAGCATTCTGTTCGCCATGATAGTCGTCATGGCCGGCGTGATACTGACCATGGCCATGGCAGCGGATACCGCCGACGGAGACTCCTCTTCTGCGACATACGAGATAGTTGAGGGAATAAACGACGATGGGGAGACTGTCTCCCTCCTCAAGTACGGACCACTTGATGCGGGAATCTACTACTATGTGACCGCAGAGATTGACGGAGAAGACCTCTGTGCCACCAATCAGGGAATGGCCATGGCTTTTAACGGATACATCTACATGGAGCTTACAAGATCCATAGATGAGGATGAGATCCTGATAGTCAGTATCGGAACGACAGTTGGAGGCAACCAGATATGTGCTGACGTGCCAGTCGTATCGAAAGATGTGGAGGAAGTCACCTTAGAGATCGAAATTGAATCCAAGTATACTGTCGGGGACACCGACACGATAGGTGTTGTCACGGTGCCTGGATCTCTTGCCAATTATCTCGACATCGACTTCACATGCTCGGACGAATCGGTCATCTCATTAAATGGAAACACAATTGAGGCCGTATCCGCTGGTAAAGCCACTGTCACGGCTACCGCCATATACAGTGGAAAAACAATCGCCGATTCTGTCGAGATCCAGGTTACTAGTGGATCGACTGGGGATGTACACGTCACAGGCGTTAAACTGAACCAAACAACTGCCAACCTGGAGGTCGATGGAGAGATCACCCTGACCGCCACCGTTCAGCCCGAGGACGCCACCAACAAGAACGTGACCTGGGCGTCGAGCGATTCCACCGTTGCAACCGTCGATAACGGCACCGTAACAGCCAAGGCGGTCGGTACCACGACCATCACGGTGACCACAGAGGACGGCGGATTCACCGCCACCTGTACGGTGACCGTCGTAAAAAAGCCGGCACCGGCTCTGACGGGGATAACCGTCACCGGACCCACGGTTAGAGCCTACGAGGTAGGGGAGATCCTGAACCTCGGTGGCCTGACAGTCACCGTCCATTACAACGATGGAAGTTCCACGAAGATCGAGGAAGGATACACCGTGACACCCGGCGAAGGCGCGCCCGATCTGAATGAACCGTACAAGTACTCCGGGACGTACACCTACACCGTGTCCTACCAGGGCATGACGAGCACGTTCGAAGTTACTGTCTCCGACAGGGTGTTCACCATCACGTATGGTGATTCTGAGAACGGGACGGTCTCCGGAGACACCAGGGTCGTCGAGGGCGGAGACGCGAAGTACACGGTCAGGGCCGACTACGGGTTCGTCATAGGATCCATCACCGTCGGAGGCGTGCCCATCTACGTCGAGTCCGGTATGACATCCTACAGTGGAACGATATCGAAAGTCGGATCAGACATCACGGTCTCCGCGACATTCGTTTCCGATGTCATCGGCACCGTCACCGTCACTGCCGTCGACCACGGAAGCGTCGGTGCCGGAGGGGCCTCCTCAGCACAGGTGACGATCTACGGACACTGGGACTCCACCGTGTCCATCAAGGCCGACTACGGATACTACGTGTCCCCCGAAATAGAGTCGGATCTAGTCAACGGAGAAATCACCTACGCGGACGGGATCCTGACCATCGCCGCCGGTTCCGAGGTCACCGAGATTACCATCTCCTTCGAGAAGATCCCCGTGACCGACGATGACGACGAGGAGTACGTCCCGCCGGTCATAGTCGTCAGACCCGACAGCGGGGACGACGACACCACAACCTACATAGTGGCCATCGCGGCTGCCGCCGTCGTGGCCATCCTCGCCGCTCTGATCCTGATGCAGACGAGGAAGAGCTGATAACCGAAGAAAGAGAAAGGTCGGACGCAGGAAGACGAACTGAGAACATCTGCTCCGCGTCGAGGGAAGCGCGACCTACGGAAACCTGAAGAGCAAACGGGTCCCCGGAGCTAAGGGGCCGGGGACCCACATTCAACAATCTGGCACAGTATCCTCGAAGAGGTACGCGATGCATCTTACCCCTCACGTTTTTCCTCTCTGAGCCATGGCCGACAAAAAGATGCCGGGCATTAGACGCGCCCGTTCACAATCTCCGAGCCGATGACGTAATCATGGCTGGAGCTGTACCAGGTCACCGTTCACGTCACGCATGCTGGCACTGTCCTCGGCACAGTCCTCTCCCATGCATCCGACTACTTCGAGTGCCACGGATAAGCCTTGGACGTCCGCCTTCGGGCTTTCCTGAAGATCCCGTTGACCCACACCGTCCCGCGGGGATCGGTGCTCTCCCACACGTCCACGGTCGAGAACCCCGAGCCTTCGGCTAGACCGACCATCCCCTCCGTTTCCAGGTCCGTGTACCAGCGGCCGTCCCTCATGCCTGAGAACCCCCCGCGCTTGAACGACATGCAGAGGACCCCTCCGTCTACCAGTGCCGTGCGTACCAGCGACAGGACGTGCGGCAGCTCCTCCGGCCGCAGGTGAAGGAGCGATGCGCATGCCCAGACGCCGTCGAACTCTGACTCATAATCAAGCTCCGTGAAGTCCAGGTTCCTCACCGATAGGCCTATGCGCTCCGAAGCCACGCGGCACATCCCCTCCGATCCGTCCACCGCCGTGACGTCGAACCCCTCCCCGACGAACGCCAGGGAGTCCCTGCCCGATCCGCATCCCAGGTCCAGGACCCTGGCCCCCGGATCCAGCAGGCGGACGAACCTGGCTCTTATCGAGGACACGTCATTTCCGAACGTCGTCGAGGCGTACCCCTCCGGGTCGCGGTCGTAGTATCCCCTGGTGTCCGGGTCCATGCGGAGGCATCAGAACACGGGCTTATACAAATCTGCTTAACCGCACAGGACATCCGCATCCGCATGACAGACGAGAGGCGCTCATGCGTTGACTGCGGGGCGAAGGGATGCGACGGCAGGGACGGCAGGCGCCCAGACTTCTGCCTCACGGACAACCTGCCCGGAGGACTCCTGGAGGAGTCCCTTGGACACTACAGGGACGGGGAGGACGGGGAGATCCTCAGGGTGGCGGCAACCGTCGAGCACGACGGGTACCTGAGATGGTGCCGCGTCCAGGAGACCATGGAGTTCGCTAGGAGGATGGGTTACAGGCGGATCGGGATCGCCACATGCGTCGGGCTCCTGAGCGAGTCCAGGACACTGGCGAGGATACTCCGCGCCAACGGCTTCGAGGTATTCGGCGTCGGGTGCAAGACCGGCATGGTGTGCAAGACCGATGTGGGAATAGACCCGGTTTGCTGCGAGGTCGGCAGGAACATCTGCAACCCGGTCCTGCAGGCGGAGGTCCTCAACCACGAGGGTACCGAGCTGAACGTGGTCGTCGGCCTCTGCGTGGGGCACGACGCGCTCTTCTACAGGCACTCCGCGGCCCCCGTCACCACACTGGTCGCCAAGGACAGGGTGCTGGCCAACAACCCCGCCGGTGCCCTGTACACCGCCGGCTCCTACTACAGCAGACTCGAGAACGCGGACATGGAGCGACCGTTGCCGAAACAACGAGTCGGTTAAACGTCCCCATGGGATTCCCGAACACATGGCCGGGGATCGCGTGCGCGAAAGGAGGACCGTCGAGACGATGATCGGGATGTACTGCCGCGGGAACCACGGCACGTCGGCCGGCCTCTGCGCGGAATGCGCAGAGCTACGCGACTACGCCTTCTCGAGGATCGAGACTTGCCCCCGCCGTGACGGGAGGGTCAGGTGCACCGGATGCGGGGTGCACTGCTACAACCCCGTGATGAGGGGGCGCATCATTGCCGTCATGAGGTACAGCGGACCGAGGATGGTCCTCCACCCGATCATGGCTGCGAGGCACTTCCTTCCCTGAGATCATAAAACCGCCGCCGAAGGCGGCGGAAATAGTTTTCAGCCCTTCCTCCCAGCGACGGCCACCGCCAGGAAAACTACACCCAGCACTATCGCGACAGCCACCCATATGAGCGCGTCGCCCATGAGCTCGCCTGTGCTCCTCATGCCGTAGTTCTTGAAGGCGTCGTAGGTGACGGTCACCGAGTCGCCGAATGCCGACTCGTCGAAGGGCCCGGCGTCCGTGAATATCTCCACTGCGACGGGATTCTCGGGGTCCTCGGAGAACGCGAAGGCCCCCTTCCCGACGGTGACGTCCGTGGACTCTATGGTCATCTGCGTGATGCCCGTGCAGCCCTCGAACGCCAGGTCCCCGATCGTGCGTACCGACTCCGGGATGTGGACGACCGTGAGCTGAGCGGCGCCGTTGAAGGCCCCGTTCGCTATGGCCGCGGTGCCGTCCGGGACGGAGTACTCGCTGACGGGGGACCCCGCGGGGTACATCTCCAGGGTCAGCCCGTCCTTCGACACCAGGACCCCACCGTCCGCCCCGTGGTAGGCGTTGTCCTCGGCCACCGAGAAGCCCGTGAGGGACGGGCACGACGAGAACGCGTAGCCGCCGATGTTCTTGAGAGACGCGGGGATGG
>CALUNK010000133.1 GCA_944321985.1 Candidatus Methanomethylophilaceae archaeon | reverse complement strand
CGGCCTCCCTGACGGGGGTCTCTCCGGGGTACGCGGGCATCTCGTTCTCGGCGACCTCGGAGATGGTGAGGACGGTTCCGTCGTAGTTCTTCCAGGTGATCGTGTAGCTCTCTCCGACAACGGATCCTTCAACTATCAGGGTGCAGGACAGGGATACGCCACCCTGTGCAATGCTGATTGTGTATTCACCTGCATCGAGAGTTGCACGGAACTGGATGGGGTTACTCGTAGGAAGAATGCCCTTGTCGAAGACGGTCTCACCGGCATCATCAGTGATGATTACGTTTGTAGGTAGCGCGCTGAGTGCCTGGTCGAAGGTGAGGGTGACGACGCCATCTTCGTAGGTTGCCTCCATGCTCGTGGCAACAGCATCGGATCCGTCGTCGGTGATGGTAGGCACCATCACTGCCGCAAACAGAACGATTGCAGCGATGAGGATTCCTGTGTTTTTCCAATTCATGTCAAGGCCTCCATTCAGACAGTTGCCTCAACTGAGGGTGTGAATAGCATGTATCCAGAGCTGACTGCATCTACATCGTCAGCTGCGTAAGTCGCGCTGACGAGGACGATACTAGTGAAGTCCGGCTGGTCACTGAGATCCACATACACGACAGCGGTTCCAGCCTGTGTGGCATCGTATTTTACGGTCTTCTGGTCGAAGTCCTGGATTCCCTCGCTGTCGATGAACGTGAAGTCGATAGTCACTGTTCCTGTGGGAACGTATCCGTTGTCTCCGATGATGACGACCGTGACGCCGGTTCCATCAGCGTTGATGGCGATTGTCACGTTCTTGGCAGGCTCTTCGGGCTGGACGGGTGTGGAGCCGTACTGGGCGGTGAACTCGATCATGTAGTCCCCATTGTCGTATTCGGGCCCGACCTTGAAGATGGCGTCCGTGGGGAATACCCTCTTATTGTAGGCGCAGTCAGCCTCGGTCGTCCAGTGGGTGAATCCGTCTCCGGCTCCGCTGGGGAACTGGAACCAGGTTCCCGCCTTCGCGTATGTGATGTAGGTGTCGTTCTTACCCTCGTCGATCAGGACGATTCCGTAGAGGTTGATGTACGAGAGGTCCACGGTGTAGGTGACCGCGCTGTATTTGCCGGTACCCGCATCCCCGTTACCATCACGGTCGGCCGTGTACTGGAATCCGACGGTGTTCTCGACAACAGCCTTCTCGGAATCAGCGGGCAGAGACTCGATGAATGCGACGTAGTAGAACTTCTGGGTTTCGAGCTTGGGGTCAATATTCTCACAGCTCATTCCATTCAAAGTTCCTGCGACAATATCAGCGATAATGCCCTTGTCAGCTTCGGTGATGTCGAAACCGACTCCCTCGACTGTGAAGACGAGGTAGTATCCGGCTTTAGATTCTGTGTTTATAGACGTGGCGACCTTCGTTATGGCCTTCGCAGTCTCGGATGCAGAGGTGAGATTGATGAGCTGGCCGGTGACCCTCAGCTGGTTGTCTCCCTCATCGTTGAAGACGATGTTCTTCTGATAGGCGCTGTCGGAGATTCCGAAGATCTGCTGGGAATCGGCAGCGGTGATGGGGCTGAACTTGATCTCGGTGGGGTCGACGTGAACCGTTACGACTACTGTTCCGACGAAGTCGCTATTCTCGGAAAGGACGTAGTTGTTCGTATCGGGGGTCACTGTGACCTTGACGTGATATGTGCCAGCGGGGAGTTCGTTGTAGTCGGTGACTTCAACGGGCTTCGTGCAGGTAGCATCCGTATAGAGTTCCCAGGACGATGTGTATCCGGTCTCTATCTTGTTGCCGTCCTTGTCGGTCACGGTGAAGGTGGGTTCCTGTCCCTCGTAGGCGCCCTCCATCCATCCCTCCATTTTCACACTGTTTACGGTGTAGGTGAGAGGCAGGATGTTGAGCGTCAGGTATTTGGTAAGGGTATTTCCCTGTGCTTGTTCTCCATACTGGATTGTCGCGTAGAAACGGATCGAGTTCGGATACTCGCCCGCATCGACTCCGCCAGTAAAATTGCCGGTGTAGGTGTTCTTGGTCTCCGGGTCGCACCAGTTGGACACGGTGGAGGTGAAGATGAGCTTATTCGTTCCGTCGGCTGTGAAGTCCTTGGGCTGGACGCTCAGGATCGAGTCGTCTATGGGCTCGCCGTTGTTGTAGTAGATCGGGGCGATGGTCAGTCCGTACTGGTAGACCGTAGTCTTCCCAGCGGGGGTCGTCTGGTAGATGTAGTACACAGTTCCGTTCGTTGCGGTGTACTTATAGCCGTCAGACATGAGCGGATACTTATCTGGTTCCGATCCAGACTCGTTGACGATCTCTCCGTCTCCCCTGACGGATCCGGTGATGGTACCGCCGGCGACGAGTTCAATTGTTCCGTTGTTGACGATGGCGCCTCCGTTTGCTGCAGTGAAGCTGCCCTTGCTCTGCTCGGTACTTCCGATGGTGACGGTGACTCCGGATGCGATGGTCAGGGTCTTCCCTTCGGGGACCTCGATGCCGTTTCCTCCGGCAAGAGTGAAGTCCTCGGTGATGGTCCCGTCGGCGAACCAGATGGCCCCGTCATCGACATTCTCAGATTCCTTCGTCCATACATACTGGTATCCGTCGAAGGCCTCTCCGGAGATGATGGAGCCTCCTGTTGTTTCATTGGCGTCCTCGGACCAGATCTGGAACCCGCATCCAAGGTCGTTGTTTCCATTGATAACCAGCTTTCCGCCGTTGTCGACGTTGATGGCTCCCCAGGGGTTGCCGGTGATCGTCATGTTGTTGGCGATGACGTTGGACCTGTTGATAACGAGTCCCGCGGCGCCGTTGTTGATGGAGGTGACTTTCTCGAGGGTGACTTCGCCAACTGTGTCCCCTGCATCATTCCATACATTGATTCCGGTCTTGGAGACGCCGTTGTTTCCGTCGATGACCAGGTTGGACACCATATAGTCGGCAACTCCGGAGAACTGGATTACATGTACATTGCCCTTGTTTGTGCTGTCAGAAGGGAAAGCGGTAATGGTCTTTCCATTTCCATCGATGGTTATTGTTACATCATTGTTGTTATTAAAAGCCAGAACAGCACTATTTACTCCCATAGTACCGACATTCGCAGTGAAGCCGGCGAGTACGGTGACTTTGACATCAGCATTAGCGGTGTTCACTGCGTTGATCGCACTAGAGAGATCGGCATAAGTGTATGTCGCGGGGCTTCCACTTCCGATGGTAACGGACAGGATTTCCGTTTCAGCTGCAGTCTCTGTGTCCGCAGCATCGGAGGAGGGGGCGAAGACGGCGATGGCACAGACCACCATCGCGATGGCCACGAATGCGGCCAGGAGTTTGCCTTTCTCCATTTTCTTGTTTTCAATTGCTATCATAGCAACAATTGACGATCCTTTCCTAAACGCCGTGAATCTCGAAAGATTCCATACGATCTGTGATAAC
>CALUNK010000132.1 GCA_944321985.1 Candidatus Methanomethylophilaceae archaeon | reverse complement strand
AGCGTTTTGAGCGGTGACTTTCCATTCGTTCGAGAATGTCACTGAACGAAGGACAGTGGAACACATGGAATCGAAATTGCTTATATACTGATAGACAACAACCGAAAAAGATTAACCAGTTTACGGAGAAATCGAATCATAGCCGACCGGGACGCATCTTTGGAGCGCTGATGCGGTTTTCCTCCTTGGTCAAGTCACACACAACCGGTCGGCACTGGGGACATCATATTCTGAAAAAGGATCGTTCAAGTCAGCGGTCATGAATAGTATTCACAGACTCTGACTAGGATCCGAATCCGATGACTATAAACCAGTATGCGGAAGAATCAGGGTATCGAGATAGCTCTCAGTGCCGTCATCGGAACACTACCGACGCTAAACAACCCGATGGCGGCACACATTCTCAATTCTCGCTTAGTTCCTCGTCTCCTCCTTCCGTCGAACTCGACGGTCGATCTGTCGTAGAAGTCGTTGACTGTCAGACCGAGTGAGTCATCGATAGGGGATTGCTCATGCCTCGATGAATTCCTCAGTCACCTTGACCACGTTCTCGGCACCAATGATGGGGCGGTTCGCGGTGTTCACCAGCCTTTCCTGATCCTTTTGGGATATTCCGGCATCATTGTCTATGATGACTACAGTCCTGTACCTCTGTTTCAGTTCCTTAGCTAGCAGAAGGTTGATGAAAACCTCCTTTGCTCTCTCAGAGTTATATGCCCCGAACACCAACACGGGTCTATCCAGTTCGATGTATATGTCGGGTTCCAAGGTATTTCCCTCAGATACTGGGATCTTCTTCTTGAAATCGCATCTGTTTCCCAGATGAGATTCCTTAAATGCCGTGCGAATGTCCTCAAGGAAAGTGTTAGCGACGTTGTTTCTGCTCAGATACCTGAGATTAGACACCTGCATCATCGCCTGTATCAGCGATGAGAGTGCTGGCCCTACCGTCGAAGGACGATCCACGAAAACACTTATCCTTTCATTCTCTAAGGTTACGTTGTTTTGTCCGATGATGCCTTCTAGAAGTCTCAGACGAACCTCAGTGAAGTTGTAATCGTCATAGGAGAGCCACATCATAGTATGCCCTTCATCTGTGAGGATGTAGCCTCCGTCGGTAGATTTCATCACGATATGGAACTCATCGCCGTCGTCGTAGTAGGTGTCGGTGTGCACCAAATACTCCCCGATACCTATCTCCTCGAAATCGTATCCAGCGCATATGGATTTCCTGATCTCATCGAGTTCCGAAGTCAAAAGAATTCCTCCAGTCTTCTGTTTTTCTTGCCATCAGAGTATCTGATATTCGCCATCTCCATGAACAGTTCTATTGCGCCGTTTAAATCGGTGTATCTATCCGTGGCCATTGCAAAGCCATCTGGATGAGTTGTTTTCAGTTGGTATCTCTCTGTCATTCTGTGTATGTGCGGTCCATCAACAACATTACCTTCCAAGCGATTCTTGTGACGGCCATGATTTCCATTCAGACGAATAATGGCATGATCGTTCTTGTTGACATCTTTATAGACCAGAATCACTGAGAAGTTCGATGGTCTGTCCACACATTGCCTTATTACCATGCGGCAGTCGTAAGCATCGCATTCAAGTTTCACGTTTTTCGTAAGATAACCAGCCTTCTCCGAAGGTGTGAGTTCTCTCAAATTGACTCTCTTGGCGATGAACTTCGGTTCATGGATTATGCGTTCTACCATCGCATCTGAAATAGTGTCTCCTCTGGCCTCCATCGTTCTCTAAATTCAAAGCATCATAATTGGTATTGTCATTTGCGGTTAAATCAACAGTGTTAATATATCGTGTTCTAGAGGGAGCAACTGGATCGGCTTCCATCAAGTTCATCTGGGCAGTGAAGATGCCGGGCATTTGACCCGGCGAAAAGGTTTCAACTGTCATCTGTCAGGCGAGTCTGCCCTCCCTTCCGTCGAACTCCACGGTGAGGCGATCGTAGAACCCATCCAATGTCAGTCCGTCGGGGAGATCCATGATGATGGTCTGCTCCCAATGTCCTGCCGGGGCTGTCCATTCGGACGTTCCCAGCACGGTGGAAAGTTTCTCTCCGTCGCACCACATGGTCACGGTGGCGGCATTGTCCAGATCGGCGGAGACCGTGAACACCACGGTATCCAGGGCCTCCGACGAAATATCCGGTTCGACGGAATACTCCACACGGGACTGATGGTCCCATATCAGCACTCCGGCAACCGCTATGCCGATGACCAGGATCACCATCAACAGCTTGTTCATGCATTCACCATCCGAGGACGATTGAGGTCGCCGCGATTCCCAGGCACAGCAGGACATGGGTCAGTCTGCGCTTCCACGCGTAGAAGTACCCCATGGCCAGCGACGCTGCCAGGATGAACGCTGGGCCGACCTCCATGAACCTCTCGACCCCTGTCGAAGACGAAGTCTCGAACAGGGGCGAGAGGGCGGTGTCACAGAACACCGCCACCGCTATCGCCCCCACGATGCATGCGATCGTGTACGCCGGCATGTGGCTCCACGCGCTAATGTAGCTTACCAGAATGAGCATGACCAGCGCGATGGAGGAGATAGCGATGTCCATCATCCCACCTCAGCCGATGAAGTTCCTCAGCACCAGGATGGCGATCACGACGATGAGGATCACGATGGCGATGATCCTCCAGTCGAACCCATCCCCATCATCGTCCTGGCCGTCATCGACGGGAGCCTCTGCTACGGTTATGACGAAGGTGTCCTGCACAGTCTCCATGCCGTTGCCGTTATCAACGCCGACAGTAAGCGTGATGGTATAGGTTCCGGCCTCTGTCGGAGCACCTGAAATCACGTTGCCGGTGAAGGTGAGCCAGTCGGCTCCGGTCAGGCCGGTGATCGTCGCGTCGATTGGGTGGACCCCGATGCTGATGGATCTCTCCTCTCCGAGGGTCCAGCCCATGTCAGGAATGAACTCGATGCTGAGCGGTTCATCCTCCTTCTCCTGGGGCTCGTCCCCAGTCACAGCACCGGTGACGGCACCGCTTCCGATGGTGTAGAGCTCTCCGTTGTTGGTGACAGGAGCGGAGACGGTTCCGTAGACGTTCATCTTACCTTCAATCACGAGTCCGGATGTACCGCTGACCTCCGAGTTCCTGTTGACGTTGAAGGTCGAACCGCTTGTGATGGTCAGGGTGGACTCTCCGAGATCGAGGTTTCCATCGACCCTTCCGGTACCATTGACGGTCATGGATCCGCTCGCGACGGAGCCGGACATGACCACGGATCCGAGGCTCAGGGTGAGTCCGTTCTCTCCGGCGACGACGTCGGTGAGCAGAATGGAGTCGGTCATGTCGCTGCCAAAGTGGACCATTCCCTCCACGATTCCGTCGGTATGGATCTCCAGAGATCCGTTGACGGTCATGCTCTCGGTCTCAGGAACGATCAGGTTCCCATCGAAGGTTACGGCCATGCGTCCGCTGATGATGAGGTCGCCGGCGACGGTGAAGGTCTTCCCGGTGGATGAGGAGTCCCACAGGACGATGTCGGTGGCTCCGGAGATTCTGATGTTCCCTTCGGAACCGATGGTGACGTCGTCCACGGAGTTCAGCAAGACCTTGTTGGTCCTGGCGCAGTCCACGAACTTGAGCCTGTCGATGGTCAGGTCGGTGTTGCCGTCCACATCGGCGTTCAGGGGGCAGGCGTCGTTCCCACTGTAGGCGAACGTGACGTTCCTGATGACTGCGGAGCCTGTATCGGGCATCTGGTTGACGTAGATTCCACGGTCGGCGACCGCGTCGGCTCCGTCGATGACGATGGTTACGCCGTCGATGGTGGCGGATCCGGTGAGTCCGACCTCGATGTTGATGGCCCCTCCGTTGGATGCGACCTCGGAGATGTCCATGGTGACTCCGCAGACGCTTCCGGATCCGATGATGCTGATGAGGTTCACGGTTCCCGAAGCTGCGGCAATGGTCCCACTCCCGGCGACGGATCCTCCGGTGACATTGATTCCGGATGCGGTGAGGACTCCCTCTCCGACGGAATCGGTGATGTTCAGGGCACCGGCGACAGTGACGACGCCGATGGCCATGTCGTGTCCGTTCAGGTCGATGGTCAGACCGGAGCTGGCGGGGATCGTCATGGCTACATTCCCCGTGTCGGGGATGTTGTCGGTCAGAGTGAGGACGTCTCCGTCAGCGGTGGCGAAGTCCCCGGCGACGTTGATCAGCGTGAGGGCGTCCTCGACGGTTGCGAAGGGGATGCCGGCGATGATCAGTGCAGGGGGTGCCGTTTCGTCGATTGAGACGAAGTTGATCCCGCTGTAGTCGTAGCAGGCCAGCCCGTCGGCCAGCATGTCGGTGACATCGTTGGCGTAGAATCCTCCGGAGATCGTCATGGAACCAGCAGTGCCGGTGACAGTGGCACCTTTGGCAACTGTGGAGCAGGTCCCGACTCCCTCGGAGACGGTTCCATCGACGACGAGGGCATCCTCGGTGTCGGCAGGCAGGGTGAAGACCAGCAGGTTCTCGGTGTCGTCAACCTCTCCGTTGCGGTATGCGACGGTCGCTCCGTCGGATCCTGTGGAGACTGTGAGATCATAAGCCTGGGTGTACGTCCTGGCGGTTCCGTCGGAGTTGGGACTGGATCCGATGACGATGTCGGCCATCGGGTTCTTTCCGCCCTGTCCGGCGGTGATGTCGAACGTGCATCCGGAGATCGTGACAGACTCGATGGTCGCAGCGACGGATGTGTGGATGTCGGTGGATGTGTCGTCGGTCCCACCGCGCTGGGTGATCTTGACAGGAGAGTTCCCTCCGGAGACTCCAGCGAACGTTGTGTCCTCTATGACGATCACAGCGTTCTGGATCCCGCAGAGGTTGATGTCGAATGCGTAGTCCCCGGAGTACCAGGTCTGCTCGGTGGTGGCGTTGTCGTTGAATGAGCAGCCCGTGACATTCAGGTTCTGGATGTTGGTGAGATATACGCCCTTGGAGGTGTATCCTGTGATGGAAACGTTCTCCATGGTCAGGTTCACGGGACGGACATCGTCGTTCTGATTCTGTCCGTTGACGGCGATGGACTTGGAGCCCTGGCCGTCCATGACGAGGTCCCTGAGTGTCACGCTGTACGTGCCCTCAGAGGCACCCTGGGCGTCGAGGTTGAATGCTCCCCTGATCGTGTGGCCCTGGCCCTCGATGGTCAGGTCCTCGGTTATCGTTGGGGTCGTTGTCAGTGCGTAGTCCGCGTCGAGGGTGATCACTTCATCCTCAGCGAGGGCCAGAAAATCCTCCGCCGTGATGTCCTGGTATGTCGCACCCTCCGCATCGATACCTGGTACGGCCACGACGAGCAGAGCTGCGACCAATGCCAGCGATAGCACGGTCGTTTTTCCGATTATGTTCATACTATTCACTCCGAACACCGGGCACGGAACGGTTCGGAGAACGATCCGTGGCCGGGAGCCCGACAATATGGCGGGCACAAGGTATTCGGATGCGACGGTTATGAACGGGAGAAAACGTTGGAACACATGGAATCGAAAGTGTTTATATACGAATTTGTCAAGAAACTGTCATTCTCAGACACATCAATCTCTGGCAGTAACAAGGGCTGAATGAACACGCCCAGGTCATCTTATTGGAAGGTTAATCAACCGAATAAATGCCACATTACGGCATCTACGACCAACATCGCAATTAATACGATGTTGAATGAAATCACATATCCATTGTTGAGGACACCACGTCTTATTCTCTTCCTGAGCTTCATTGGCAGTGTACGGCCCCAATTACGGCTCTTGTCTGTGATCCGCATGATAGTCAACATCAGAAATGCTATGATGTTGAACACTACAATCGCACATAGAAGAACCACGTAGACCCGTTCGAAGATCGATACATCGCCGGGTGATGAAATTGCATCCCCGATTATACTGAGACCTCCGGAGAACGCAATCACGATGGTAGCGAATATTCCCAATATAGTGACCATCTCGACCTGAAGACGATTGGCGGCACCAGCGGTCCTTTCTACCAATTCGTTTGCTTTTTGCAGTTTGGAACTCATTTCCTTTAAGCGATTCGACATCGAATCCATGTCATAATCCGTGTCCGACAGATGGTATTCCAGGTTCTGAATCTCCCTGTACCTGTGAATCTCTATGTCAACGTGATCGGATAGTTTGGTGAGTCCCTTGAACGTGCCCTCCCCATACTTGTCGATATTCTTTCTGACATATTCTCTGAGATACGACAGATTGTCACTGAGTATGACGAGATGATCCTCTTCCCATTCCGG
The DNA here is from genome assembly GCA_944321985.1 of Candidatus Methanomethylophilaceae archaeon. Lineage (GTDB taxonomy): Archaea > Thermoplasmatota > Thermoplasmata > Methanomassiliicoccales > Methanomethylophilaceae > Methanoprimaticola. The sequence continues at coordinate 16,983 of CALUNK010000132.1, read as the reverse complement.
AGCCTCATCGTAATCTTCCTTCTCGGATGCATCTTCGGAATCCACCTCTTCAGGGGAATCATCGCTGTTTTCCGAATCCACATCAATCTCTTTGAGAATGTCAAGAATCTCCGAGTAACGATGTCTGTATCCCGTCCCATATAATTTCTGGAATCTGTCGGAGAAACTGCTCAGAAGTTCTTCGGCCCTAGCCTCATCCTCCATGTTGCTGATGTTCGAACTGCTCAGTTCCAATAACAGGGTACGTACAGTTTCAGAACATGAGAGCATGTCCTCCGGTGTCAGATCGACGGATGACGTGCCTCTTCCTCCATGTCCTTCATGGGAATAGTGTTCCTGGGCTTTCCGATTCTGTTAGTCCAAGGCTTAGTCCGATGGGACAGACGAACGAGATCGCTGGATGTCATGTCCTCAAACTCCTCCAGCATCTCAAGCAGGAAAGCTTCGGTCTTCTCATCGACCTTTTCAGGCGAACGGTGAGGAACGAACAGCGTGTTGGCAGCATTAGCCCAATATTCACGATAGACTACAGGTACTACAGGACCATATTTCCAAGCCTGGAACTCATCATCAAACAGATGTTCTCCGCCTGTTCTTCTGAAATATTCCAGCCATGAGAAATACAGTATTTTCTGGAGTTTGAGGTTGGAGATCCATAGGCGGTGCTCATTGGACAATCTTACCAAAGAACTGGCGATGCTCTTGGCACTGTATGTCATGGTCTCGGCCTCCTATCAGTCATATAGGCATTCGAATATATGATTGGAAAGGGTCTTCTCCGAGCACTAGCCAGCATCCAACCGTCAGATGTCTGGCTACCGTATAAAACAATAAACAAACGTTCACTCCAAACATGGAAAGGTGGGTGGTGTCTCCACCACCCTTTCAGAATGTTCTCAGATCAGATGATCACAGTAACAAGGCAGCTATCGCCCCCGAAAACAGGATTCCAATCACCAGAACTATAAGAGCTATGACGGCTCCCCATACAGGTTGGCCCCAGATATAGCCCAGCAGGAAAATGATGACTGCAAGCTCTATCAGAATCAGCATTATCAAGTTTCCAGCATCCAATACCTGAACAGGATCATCGAGATCGCTAGGAGGTTCGGGATCCACAGTATAACGGTCAATGACGGTAGGTGTTAGCGTAATCTCGTTAATCACTTGACCTCCCTTGGTCATTCTCTCAATGTCCATTGAGTATCCTGAGTTGAGGTCTAATAGGTAGTAGCTCCCAGATGTCGTGTCACCATTCCACTGCGAAAATTGGTCTACTTGAGCCCAGACCATAGCGAATCCGGGGCCAGACCACTGGACTGTGGAACCTGTAGTAAGTGTCTGTGCCGACGAGACTGTCAAGTATGGTGTGAACACTGCATTTTCCATCCAGAGTTCGCCATTATAGTAGATGTCTCCGTAAACGACAAGATCAACGGATTCGATATTGGTGATAAATTCTGCATTGCCAAGCTCTCCTCCATGATTCTCCCAGTAATCTGCGATGTACATCATTGCCTGAATATAGATGGCCTGTTGTTCGACTGTGGAGAGCGATATTCCCTCAACGGATCTGGTTATTGATGATGGTGAGAGGAATGAATTGGATTCTTCAGCAACATCGAATATTCCCCAGATGACCTCTCCGGAGGTAGCAGCATCGTTTATGGCATCATTGATTCCCTGAATCAGATTGTTCCAGTCACGAACGATGTTGTAGGTGTCCCCGTCAACAAGAACCGAGTAATCGCCGTTGTTATTCAGTCCCGTATAACTCACTTCGTAACGAAGCGTGTTAGAGCTCCAGGATGCACCGCTGGTGTTGGTAACAAGCACATTGTTTCCATCAGGGACGACATATACTCTCTCATCGCCTCCTGAAATCACCAATCCACCGATGACATCGGCTGCGCGATCCGAGGCAGCCTTGGAGAATGGACCTGCGAGGGTAGCGCCAGAAGTTTCGATTCTGTACATTCCTGAGAACTCAGAAGGCATTACATATGTTCCTCCAGCAGGAATCGTGATGCTGTTCCCTCCTGAATCGTTCTCATACACCGCGACCTTGACCAATCTAACAGAGCTCTGTCCGAAGTTATAGATTGTCGCAGAGGTGTCCTCATTGTAGGATCCTCCTTCGTCCTCAGCTCTGGCATCGATCCAGACCGTGCTACCAGCAGTAGTGTTTCTGACGACCTGAAGAAGATCGAAGTCAAACGGCTCACTGGTATTCGAAGAAGCCATCAGCTCGTCTCCGGACCAGGATATGCTGAGTTCCATGTTGCCATAGCAGTCCCCGACCATCTGGTCTCTGACGCTGGTGATGTTATTGATTGACTTGTCTATGGCTGATTGCCAGTTGTAGATATAGTTCTCAAGGTTCTCCCTTAGCAGTGCCTTTCCGACTACGGCATCGGGGTTGTATGTGTCCCCCAGGGCCCAAACATCAGCGACACTTAGTTCGACAGCACGGTTCCAGTAATCATGGGTGAATGTCCAAAGAGTAGTGTCGGCAGGAAGGATTGACGAGATCAGCCCTACGACCGAATCGATCGTATCCATGGTCTTCTCGCCGTAAATCTCTCTAAGCTGTCTGTAGATGTCCTCCTGATTCCCAGCAGGTTCTGCGAAATGTTCGCCTGCAACATAGCCTATGCCGGCGGACACGGCCATTCCTATGATGAAGATGATCGGCATCCAGACTACACCGTATTCCGGATACTCCTCATCCAATGGGGAAATCACCGTCTCCGCCTCAGTGTCGTCGCTCAGCATCGGAGTAGCCACACCCACGACGATAAGCACCATCACGACCGCGAAAGCAGCGGTTTTCGTTTCGTTCATGTGATCACATCTATCCGAACGATCGAAAGCGTCCGGATAGGTGTGAATCCAAGCTTCTCACTATATCCGAGAGTCTGTCTACAGATACAAGAACACATGGAATCGAAATCGTTTAAATACTCAACAGTACGAAGATGTGAGGCCGATTAGATCAGAGCTTGTAAAAGTAAGGGGTTTACAAACGGTTTTAAACGAACAAGTCAACGGAATAATATTGGCCGTTCTGAACGATTATCTCCTCGCTGTCGGACGTCGAACCCAAACCGCCTCCTGTAGAGATCGCTTTTACAGTTATGATCTCTGAATCGTCGAAGAGACTGAAATCGTAACGGAAATATGTCGTGTTGTAGCATGTGTTGCCGGGTTCTAGATCAGTAAAAGTCATCACAACCTCATCGTTGATGATGAATTGGACGTCCACATTCTCTGTAACGTGGGTGGACGTCACGTACATAGCTACGTAGGCATGGTGGCCGTAATTGTCAGCCACATAATATCCGATTCCAGCCACAATCAGAATGGCGACTACCGCAATTGCAATTCCCTTCCCTGTGAATGTGTGTTTTGTCGGAATCTGGTAAACATCGGGTTTTGACGATCCGATTTCCTCAATCACGGGCTCGGTTTCATCGGCATTGGAATGAAGAGACGCTCCACATGATGAGCAATAGGCAGAAATGTCTGGATTATCCACTCCGCACTTGGGACATCTGGTCATGTTCATTTCTCCGTCACGGTTCTTCCGTTAACTTGAATCACGCATCTCTGCTTCATTGCTGAAGGGTACAGGAATGCAGTCACACATTCGCCCGTGGGTAGCGTACCGGTCAGTAGCCCGGCCCCTTGCGTACTCTTGAATTTGTCAGACTCCTTGTCGTTAATCAACAGACGGAAATTGAGTTGACCTTGCTCGACGATGATCTTGTTCTGATTATACATCACTCCGACTTCTCTCATCCATTATCCTCCATGTTGTGTCACTCCGAGGGAATACATGTCTACGAACAGATAATTATGTTCCTTTTGGAGTATTATATTCTGTTTTTCAAACAGAGTACAAAACGCTATTCGGTACATGACAGAGTACGTGTTAATGACAACTATGAACATCTTCGATGAACAGCACATGCTGAGCTTCATCATGCTGCTCGGAGAAGGTGCACACAAGGAATCAGACTTCCTTGAAATCGTCGATAACCACTATATCGTGCAGAAAAAGCTCAATGTTCTGATTTCGGTCGGCTTGGTCGAGCAGGTTGCCAGACGCGAAAGAGGGAGATGGTATGCTCTGACACCGAAGGGTACGCTGGTCGTATCGGGCATCATCAGACTTGAAGAAGAGATAGATTCGTTTGAGGGATGATTAACCCCTCCCGAAGGAGGGTAAAGGGTTGTCAAAGCAGTCCTGCGTATCTGACCACGATGAACACGACGATTAGGATTGCAACAATCAATGCGATCCAAACCGTCCATCCAATCTCTCCGATACCTCCGTCACCTTCAACTGTCACTGTTGTGAACGTAGTGGCAGCATTACCAGACTGCGGATAAACGGTCAACTTGACCACATACGTTCCTGCATGTGAGTAAGTGTGCGTTCCGTCTGGACTGCCGGATGTCGTGCCGTCACCGAAATCCCAGAGCCATGAATAGGCATTCTGCGATCTAGACGAGTCGTAGGTGATTGTGAGACCGTCTGCCGAAACATCGAGGCGTGCTATTGCCGAATCCGGATCGTCAGATTCCCACACTGCCCAGAGAGTCGTGTTCAATGTATTGACTGTGATCTCCTCACCAGGATGATATACTGCCGAACCTCCCTTGATCGTAGACCATCCCATGAATGTGGATCCGGTCAAAGTCGGTTCGAGGTCGGGAATTACGAATCTTGTGGTGGGCTCAATAGAATTGGCAGTCATGGGGTCGAATGATCCGGCACCACCGTTGAGATCGAAATTCAAAGTGAATACCAGTGCCTCTCCATCACTCTGTTCGGTCCAAGAGGCCCACAAGGTTTTGTTCACGACCTCCACAGTTATCTCCTCGCCGGGCATAAATGCTATTTCGCCGCCATTGGTTTCTGACCACCCAGCAAACACGAAACCGTCAAGCGTCGGGGTCTCCGCAGGAATCAGGAAGGTGTATCCGCTAACCCCGTTTCCACGAAGCTCTGTCGGTCCGCCCGAACCACCATTGGCATTGAAAGTGAGCACATACTCATTGGATGTGCCTTCAATCCAGATGGCATACAGTGTGGTATTCGGCTCAGTGGCTATGAACTGAGCTCCAGCCTTCACGACTGCCTCTCCCGATGCACTGTATCCCCATCCGTCGAATACATGACCCGCTCTCTCAGGGACATCACTCGGAATCGTGAAAGTGTATGTGGTGCCTGTTACAACGGCACTGATTGCCGAAGGTGCACCACTGCCGCCGTTCGCGTTGAACGACACCGTCCATGTGTTCTCTGTAGCTCTCCACACCGCGAAAAGCGTGGTGTTAGGTGATATGAGCTCGATCTCCTCGCCGGGCTGCCACACCGCGACCGTACTGTTCTGGATGTTCGACCATCCGAGGAAGGTGTATCCATCCGTTCTCGTTGGAATGATCTCGGAGATTGTGTACGTCACTGTCACGCCGACCTGTTCGCTCACGGATTCGGAGGACGGGCCATTCTCGGCAGGAGCGTAGTTGTAGTAGACGGTATAGGTCACTTCGGAAGATTTCGTCTCCCACACTGCGTACAGAGTGGTATCTCCTGTGATGGTGATCTCGGAACCAGGAGCCACTATCGTTCCAGACCCATCTTGTGAATACGACCAGCCCATGAACACATGCCCTGACCACACCGGAGCGTAATCAGATGGAATCCTGACAGTCTGTTCTCCTGTTTGACCATAGGACACAACGGTACGATCCGATGATGTTCCTCCGTTAGAGTCAAGGGTTAGTACGAATGCATTTTGAGTCCAGACTGCGTAGAGTGTGGTGGTTCCAGGATATGTGGAGATTGCTGCTCCAGGCAGATAGTCAACTCTCTGAGAGCCCATTGTGGTGGTCCATCCGGAGAAGTCAAAGCCAGATCTGGAAGGACTTTCATCGGGAATGGTGAACTCCCAGATTGTCTCGTCTCCTGTATGTTCGAGACTGGTCGGACCACCACTTCCTCCAAGTGTATTGAACAGCAGAGTGAATGTATTGCCTTCAGTTTCATCGCCCCATACAGCATAGAGTGTGGTATTCTGAGACGTCACAACAATCTGTCCTCCGGGTTGATAGGCTGCGACAGATGCAGTAGATGATCTTGCCCATCCAAGGAACTCCTGTCCCGATAGAGATGGAGCAGTGTTGGGAATTGTGAACGTATAGCTGCTACCCGCAACAGGTGCTGTTATACTGGAGGGCGCTCCGCTACCGCCGTTGGCATCGAAACTCAACGTCCAAATGGTGTCGATTCTTTCCCAAATGGCATACAGAGTGGTCGTACCAGGTCTGACAGTGATCGAATCCCCGCCCTGATACTCCCAACCATCATCGTTGGGGTCCGTGGACCAGCCGATGAACGTGAATCCCGACTGAACGGGTCTCACAGTCGAAACTGTGAACGTGTATGTGTTCTGGGTAGATGTTGTCGATCTCTGAACAGGTTCGCCCGAACCTCCGTTCGCATTGTATACCAATGTAAACGAGTTCTGAGCCTGGTTGGACACGACTATGGTCCACACAGCAGATTCGACATTGCTATTGCTGTTGGATCTGGCAACAAGAGTAGCGGTTCCTGGAGACAATCCGGTGACAGTGCAGGTTCCTCCAGATGCGGTGCCAGAGCCTGATACATGGATAATTGTGTCTTCACCAGTCAATACATACCATGTCACTGCACGATTATCTGCCGTGCTCGGATAGCTTATCGCATTGAGAGTTATGGTTCCTCCGACTGTAACAGACTGCGAACCGCTGATTTCGATGCTCGTGACAGGATCTCCTGAGAGTTCTACGAAATATGCGTGTAGTTCAATGTTGGTAGCGATTGGGATGTATCTGAATGGATAATCTCCCTCATCTCCAACCCACTGTCCAGCACCATTCGGCTGTGTGTACCATCCCTCAAATGTATGGTCTGCCCTATATGCACCAGGTAGAACGATGGGGCTTCCATCGAGAAGGGTCGCATTGCCGTTAGATACTGTATATTGAATCGTTGTCTCTGAATCGATTATTGAGCCATCTCCAGTATCATACGTGATGGTGTAAACTGGAACATTGATGGTAATCGAGGTCGTGTATTCGGAATGATACATCGAGTTGTTATTGCTCCATATTTCCATCGAGATTGTGCCGCTTTCGACTGGAGTGCCACTAATCGTAGCTATTACGTTGTATCTCTGGCTAGTAGTACGCTCTGAACTAAATGAAATGCTCAGATTGTAGTCAGCGAGATCTGCACTGCTCTCGTTAATGTGATACTGGCTGGTATCAGGTTCAACCAACCCTGTTGCTTCGGCCACAACTATCGATTCACGATAGAATGTACCAACAGTTGCATCAGGAAACGCGTCGATGGCTACACCGTATGTCGGATAGTCACCATATGAATCCGAAACAGTCAGATAGATGGTTTTCTGTCCAATCGTGAGTTCTACAGACTGTTCCAAAATGCCTTGAATTGAACTATCTGACGTGTTGTCATTCAGCCCTGTACCTGTGAGTTGTGAGTCTAGGTCTCCTACCTCCTCCTCACCATATGCTATGTATACAGTTCCACCTCTGACGATGTAATACGTTGCCCCGTCCTCCAAGGCTTCGTAATCGACGTTCATCCCCCCATACGGTTCAATATTCGAACCATATGCGGGGCCGCCGGTGGCGTCCGAGGGGATAGCGAAGATCACCAGCGATAGGCAGGTGATGATAGCCACAAAGAGGGTCAGCATTGATTTCTGATTCAATACAGACCTCCCCCTGGTCGTACTTTCGTTCGTTCTGTTCATTCAAATCACTCCAAAACAGGGCACCCGTCGCGGTCTTGGAGATTCTGTTCACGGCGGACCCCATTCAGATCCGGCAGGTGGCCGGACGAAGAACCGAGCGGTGAATGCCAATATAGGCGGGGTCAACGCATTGAATCTTGGAACACATGGAATCGAAAGTGCTTATATACAAAACATCGAGAAAAACGAGACTATCAGGTGATTGGCAGGGGAATTGCAAAGAAATCGGGGGATGAACCCCCTAAAACGTTTACAGGAGGTAGAGTCCGATCGTTGCCAGAGCAGATACGATCGCGACGACAGCCACCATGACGTTCCTGGTGATAGCTGCGGCAATGGTCAGAATCAGGGTCAGTATCCCAGTGATGATCCACGCATAGGACATCATGTCGCCATCGTTGTCATCATCGGTGCCGTCGTCACCAGCGGACGATCCGTCAGAGATCCATGCGGCCCTGAGAGTCATGTCTGCCCCTACAGCAGTGGAGAAGTCGTACCTGGAGCCGTCCTCGGTGTACCACCCTCCGAAGCGGAACCCGTCCCTCACGGGATCGGCAGGGGCCGTCGCGGTTCCTCCGGAGAGGACCCACTGATCCTCGACATCGGAACCTCCCGAAGTGACGAACTCGACGCGATACTCCATCACGTCCGACTCCATGACACGGATCGTGAAGGACTCGGACGATGGACCGTACTCTTCGCCATCAGTCACCGTGACGATCAGGACGTATGTTCCCGGAACCATCGGGGTTCCGCGAATCGTGTGGCCGTTGACGTTCAGCCAGTCTGCTGCGGTTCCGGAGATGGAGACCGTGAACGGAACGTCGGCATCGATCGTCACCTCATACGTGAACTGCGTGTTCACATCGGTTCTATCCGACGGAGCGTTGGAGATGTGGATGGCTCCGTCATCTACGAGCTTCCAAACCGCATACAGGGTCGCATCTCTGACGCCTGAGACGAAGGCGTCGCCAGGTTGATAGTCCGCATCTCCGCCATATACTCCGGACCATCCCATGAATCTATAACCTTCTAGGATAGGAACATCGGATGGGATAGTGAAAACATGAACCGTGCTGTCTGCTATCGATGTTATTGTTGATGGTTCGCCTGTCGCACCATCACCAGCATCGAAGGACAACGAGAAAACGATGCTTTCAGGTTGCCATACAGCATAGAGGGTGAACGTCGATGAAGAGATTACAATCCTATCTCCAGGGTTGTAAGCAACCTCCGATGGATTAGATGGGACAGCCCATCCCATGAACACATATCCACTCCTGATAGGAATGTTTGTTGGTATGGTAAACGCGCATGTTTCGCCCAGAGATTCTGATGTCATTTGCTCAAAGTCTCCGGTACCACCACCAAGGCTGAAGTGCAGAGTGAAGCTGTTGAGCTGCGACTCGTCGATCCAGACAGCGTACAGCGTTGTGGACGGTGTCGAGACGGTAATCTCGTCTCCGATATGGTAATCGACATCGCCTCCGATGCTCAGGGACCATCCCAGGAATCCGAAACCGTCCCTCTCAGGAACATCGTCGGGAATCGTGAATGTGACCGTGAGGTCGGAGGATGTTCTGTGAAGTGCATCCGGAGCTCCAGACCCGTCTCCAGCATCGAAGCTGAGTATGAAGTCGATTACGGAAGGTCTCTCGATCCACACCGCATGGAGTGTGGTGTTAACGGACGTGACCTCGATGGTCTGTCCCGGCTGACAGTCGATGGCTCCTCCCTCGACGGTCGCCCATCCCTGGAACAGATACCCGTCAAGTGTGGGGACGGTATTGGGAATGATGAACGTGCACGAATCGAGTGAATATGCGGTCAGGCTTTCGACGGACGAACCTCCGTTGGAATCGAACGATAGGGTGAACAACGATAACTGCTCCCAGACCGCATAAAGCGTGGTCTCCTGTTCAGTCGCGATGAACGAGTCTCCGGGACCGTACTCCACGGATCCCCCGTCGGTCGTGGACCATCCCCTGAATCCGAATCCCTCAAGGGTCGGCTCCACGCCGGGAATGATGAATGTGAACGTCTCGTCGGCAGAAGTGCCTGTCTGATCAACGGAATTCCAGGATCCGTTTCCGAGATCGAAATGCAACGTCCACGGCATCGGAAGTCTCTGCCAGACTGCGTAGATTGTTGTCTCAGGCTGTGTCAGGGTGATTAGCGAACCAGGTTCGTAATTGATGATTGATGAATCTTCCTCCACAGACCAACCGAGGAATACGTGATATTCATCCCAAACAGGAGTCTCCGAGGAAATCGAAATCGTGGTGTAGGAATGGATAGTAATATTGGTCGAATCTTGAGGTCCAGACTGTCCTCCCTGGAGGTTGTAGTGTAGAATGAATGTGTTGCCTTCAATCTCCTCCCATATCGCATATAGCGTGGTCGTACCAGCGTTGGTGAGTGTGTACGTGCTGCTCGGAAGGATGCTCGCGGTACTAGCTTCAGAATCCAATGACCATCCTAGGAATCTATGGAACTCGTCCCATGTTGGGGATACTGATGAAACGATGAACTGCATCGTAGGTGTGGTGACATTGGACCATGTCTGTCCATTAGGTGCTCCAACTCCTCCATTGGCATCGTAGGATACTGTGAACGAGTAAACTTGTTGCCATACGGCATAAAGTGTCGTGGTACCAACGGATATGGTGATTTGATCGCCACCAAAGAACTCGGCAGATCCGTTGGACGTCAGGGACCAGCCCAGGAACCTGTATCCCTCGCGAGTTGGCTCGGCGGTCGTAATGGTGAATGTGAACTCGGATTGAAGGCCGGTGTTGGTTCCAGTTTGGGTGGAGGGTGCGTTGACACCATTGTTTGCATTGTAGGCGAGATTGTATTCATTAACAGTCTCGGTCCAGACATCATACAGAACATATTCGTCTCCGGCAGTGAGTTCGATTCTGTCTCCAGGTTCGTATGTGGCGGAAGTCGCATTCTGGCTGAAGGACCAGCCCAGGAACGTGTAACCCAGCCTGGTCGGGACTGTGTCGGGAATGGTGTACCATTCGGTACCGTTCTCAGAAACAATCACAGTGGCTGTGGTCGGTCCACCCGAACCATGGAGAACCTGGAAGTAAACATACGATTCCAGCCCCCATATCGCGTAGTACGTGGTCCCGTCTCTGAGACTGGCATGGGCACCCGCGTTGTAGAGGGATCCGTTGCCCTCCTCATCGGTGCACCAGCCCATGAAGGCATATCCCGACCTCGATGGCTCACCATTGGGAAGGCTTCCATATCCGCTGGAGCTGCCGGACACTTTGTAGATGTCCGATGGACCTCCGGAACCGCCGTTTGCATTGAAGCTGACATGATTGACGTAGAATGTGCGCTCCTTATACTCGCCGGAGCCATCGGTGGCGCTTACACGGACTGTGAATGCCCCCGATCCGCTGCCTGTGGCGGAGAACGTCATCTCGTACTCGTCGTCGTACTCGTTGGATTCGGTCATGGTGACGAGGCTCGAACCCGATGTGACGGACCATGTGACCTCCCTGTTGTATGCGTTCGTCGGCCACACATCGGCGGTGACGATCAGGTCGTCCCCACTGGAGAATCCCTGGTAAATGCTAATGGATGTGACCATCCTGGGGTTCACCGTCACGGTGTACGTCTCGGAGGCGTTCCCATCGACGGAATCGCATCTGACGACGATCGTTCCGGGGGATGTCCCCTCGATGACACAGGTTCCTCCCGTGCTGGTGTTCGTGGTCCTGGTGATCTCGCCGTACTGCGAGCCGGACTGAATGGTCCACTCCACAAGACGGTCGTCCGCAGAGGTGGGGGATGTGGTGGCTGTCAGGGTCAGGGTGCCTCCGGTGGAGATGGTGCCCGTGGAGATCGACGACCTTATGCTGATGCTCTGGACGAGTCCCGCATCGGGATCCACAGCGTGGATGACGAATGACCTGTTCTGATCCACCTCGTAGCTTCCGCCTGACTGGACGTAATGGTAGCTGACCGTGATGTTGCCCGCCCTGCTGATCGTCCCGGAGACGGAGGTGTCCCCGGACGTGCTGACGGACAGCCCGTACCCAGAGGTGACGGACGTGAAGTTGTAGGTGTAGTTCGAACTGCCATGGGACCAACTGTCGGTGCATCCCGTGATGCTGACCGACGCGCCCACAGCGACGTAGACGTCGCTCATCACAGGTATGTTCGTGCCTGAGATGTCGATGCTGATAGCGTCGTAGGGATTGGCGGAGCTGCTGCCGCTGGGGTTCTCTCCCGTCCATGTGCCCGCAGCATCCGACTCATCGGTCAGCGCGAAGCCGACCGACAGGGCGGAAACGACGAACACGAGGACGGCGACCGCCGCGAAGAGTCTTCTTCTGTGATCATCCATGGCGGACGCCCCCTTTTACAATCCCGACGATGCGGAATATGTGTTCTCTCTCAATCTGGTGCATAATTACTCTCCTGCGCAGGAAGCCGTCCGGAGGAGGTCCGGACGGTATGCGGACGTTCGAGAGCGTCGCAGGATATGAGCAGGAGAAAGCGGTGGGAACCGTGAACACATGGAATCGAAAGTGTTTATATATGGAAATGATTTTTTTCAATTGAAAGTGATTGAATAATCGGCAGTGCGGGATTGGTTTTTTATATCTGACAAAAAGTATCGGGTTAGACCATATGTCGCATTCACGTACTATGCTGATTCCATAACTTTTAATAATGCGTGAGTCTACACCTATATGCAATATACAACGTCGTATAGCGATAGTTTTTGTATATTCACCAACACACACACGGGGCCTCTTTTGAGGCCCCACTCTTTTTAAAGATCCAGTTCGAAATGCGTTCAAAACTTGTCAAAGTGTTTCGTTCTTCCCTCTATTATAATATATATTAAATAAGGAGACGAAATAAGGTATTTTACCGGTAAAGGCTGAGGAGAGTGTGTGTCCTTAACCTAGCGATTCCAGACACGAGGAACGTTAATTGCCGGGTGTTGGTGAAAAACATGAAAACTATCGAAACGATAGCATGTACTTGGCATCCCGACATGCGGGCTGTCAATTCATGCTCGATGCGCATAAAACCACCCGAAAATAAACAGACGATTGGTTCTGCTGGATTCACGATAAACGAGTCAAGCAACTTGGTCTGTGGATCGGGTTGGAACGAAGACAGCTCTTTGATTGGATCGGAATCTAAAGCCAATGGACAGGACTCCAGCAAAGGTGTATCAAACACATCTAATTCTGAAACTGTTCAAACGGTGTACAGATTGACGCATCGGGAACTCAACATACTCGGAATCGTGCTTGTAAGAAGCGAGACTTTCGAGTGCGCGGTATCCGGAAACGTCAGGTCTACAGCCAAGGAGACTGCAAAGAACTGTCTTAGGCGCGAAAACGTCGAACACAAAGAACTCCGTATGAACTCAAAGACTTTGGTAAAGCTAGCGCTCCTAATCGCATTCCTAACCAAGGTCATCGTGTTCATGCACTAACAACCTGAAATGGCCTCGATCGTGTCTTTACTCAGTCCAATGAGTAAATCGAGGCTCAAACCACTTCCCATTTTGGCTACTGTCTAGACGAATATTTAATGACTCGTGTTATCCATTATTGATATGTAATCGGGACCGCCTTCCGACGGTCCCGTAAGTCGTTTCTCAGGTTCTTGGGATGGCCTTTCCGTAGATCATCGGTGCACCGGTGACGGTCCCCGATCCGATGGGCACCGTCGCGGATCCGGTGTATTCGGATCCGTCGTAGACCACATGGGTCCAGTTCCCGTCGGAGATGCTGTAGGCCGGCGTAAGCTGTCCGACACCGCTATGAGCGTTGTCTATGGCCGTCTCGACATAGGCGTAACGGGCCCCGTCCACGTCGAACACCGCATCGCCCTGTGCCGATTCCCCGTCCTCCAGAGCGACGGCTGCGGACATGTGGCCCATGGTCGAGGACTCGAAGGCGACGAATCCGACGTCGAGTCCGAGACGGGCCCCCAGGTTCACGAGAAGGGTGGCGGTGTCCTCGCAGTCCCCGTAGCCGGTGTAGAGGGTCTCCTCCGCCGACGCCCAGAACTCTGTGACACCATACTGCTCCGCATCGGACATGTAGGAGATCGTGTCCTGGACGAAGTACGCCAGAACGGTCGCCTTCTGGAGGTTCGTGAGACCATCCATCAGGGGGTCCAGATACTCCACGGCCTGATCCACGGCGGAAGAGTCATCCAGCATGAACGTGGGCATCGGGTCGGCGTATGTGGCGTGCCTGAGTCTGCCGTCGTCCATGACAGATGTCCAATAGTCCCCGCTCCAGATGTAGACCGAGAACGTCATGTGCCTGGTCAGTCCGGAGGGCTCTCCTTCGGAGGAGAACAGAGGCATCTCCCAATCGTACTCGACCGATTTTGTGAACCCCTCGCTGAAGACGGCCTCGATGGAATCCACGGACTCCTTCGGGAAGGTCTCGATCATCCTGTCGGAGATCAGCGTCCCGTCCTCGAACCATCCGTAAAAGGACATCCCCGTGTCGGGGACGGCCCTCACGGTTATCTGGGTGCCGTACTCGGCGACGATCTCCGCATGGCCCATGTCGGCATCATTGGAGGAGGGCGGAGTGACGTCGGTCCCTGAGACGTCCATCCCAGCGTCCCCCTCTCCGTCGAGAGACATGAGAGCGTACCCTCCGATGACGGCCACCAGGACGGCGGCGAAGACGATCAGCATTCTGTTCACCCCGCATCACCTCACACAAGGAAGTACGTCGCAACCGCAGCTATGGCGCAGATGACCGCCAGAGCCACGAGGACATAGCTGACGGGCCTCACAGCGAACGCGACCGCGAAGACGATAGCCAGCACCCCCAGGGCTATCGGGAGCCACCAGAGGCCGTCCCCGTCCTCGTCAGAGGGCTGTTCCGGGTTCTCCGGTGTCGGAGGGTCGGTCTCATACGACGTGCCCGTGGTGGCGTCGTACATGATGTACACGACGTTCTCTCCGGACGTGTTGTACGCGCTGACGGTGATCAGGTAGTCGGCGGTGGTCTCGTAGCTGTGGGTGGAGCTGTACCTGTTGACGACGGTGTCCGGGGTGGGCACGTCGCTGATCTCGGAGCCGTCGCCCCAGTCGAACCTTATGCCCTGGGCGTCCCCGATCATGGCGGACACGGTTATGGTAAGGTTGTCATCCTCGTTCGGAGTGACGACGATGTCCTCCATGCTGGGGATGCTCAGGTAGCTAAGTCCGGCCCACACGCGGAGCGTGACGGTCTTGGAGTCCTCGACCTCGGAGCCGTCTGCGGACGTTCCCGTCGCAGTGACCCTGAATGTGAAGTCCTGGTAGTAGGGCCTCACGGGACGGTCGGGGAACTCCACGGCGTCGGGGTCGAAGGTGACGTTGCCGTCTCCCTTGGAGGCGACCAGTCCGCTGACTGCGGGCACGACCTGGCTGATCTCGATGCCGGTGACGCTGACGAAGTCGGCGTCGTCGTAGTTGGTGGTGACTGTGTATGTGTTCCTGGAGAGGTCATCGCACCCTACATAGGTCTCGATGATGTCAGGGGACGTTATCGCAAGATTCTGTCCGAATCCGACGGTCACATGCACGGTCGCAGTCTCATCGGCGAGAGAGCTGCCCTCGGACAGGGCAGAGTTGGTGGCGGTGATGTCGAAGCTCACGCTGAATCCCTCGACGTCATCAGGAATGTCCTGCGTGGTGACGACGCGGTTGTTCTCAGCGTCCCATCCGATGTAGTCGTTCTCAGGCATGTCGCACGTCACGACGGTCTCCGTCCCGGCTGTCGCCTGGGAGATCGTCGGAGCGTATATCACGGTGCCGGAGGTCTGTCCGCCGATCACGCCCCTGGACACGCTCGACTCGTAGTACCCGTCGATGGTGACATGGCCGTAGACCAGGAACTCGATGGTCTGGGTCGCGGACTGCGTTAGATCCGGATCGACGGTGGACGTCCAGACGGCTGTGACCACAGCCTGGAGGTCGCCGGAGGTATCTATGGAGCTGAAACTCGCCCTCATGGTGCCCGTGCCGGCGTCCCAGGTCACACCATTGGAGCCGGAAACGGAGATGACCGAGTCGAGATTGGTGGTCGGAACGTAGATGCAGGTCTGGCCGGTCCTCATCTCCAGGGTGTAGATCTCGGAGTCGTCCGCGTCGGAGTCGAATCCGACCGCGATGATGCCTGAGACCAGCACCAGGCCCATGACGGTCAGGACCAGGAGCCTGTTCGCATGTTCGTTCATTCTTCACCTCCCGTCCTGTAAGGGGTCCCAGAAGGGACCCCGTTTAGGACGTCAGAGAACGCGCCTGAGCACGACCCCCGCTACGATGACGATGGCGATTACGATGGCGACGTAGACCAGGATTCCGGGTCCGTCGTTTCCGTTGCCGGAGTCGTCGGATCCCTCGGTGGTGTCTACAGTGTATGTGGACACTGCGGACTCCCCGTCTGCGTTGGTGACTGTCAGGGTGACTGTGTAGACCCCCTCCTTGGCGTACTCGTTGTATGCGAGCACGTCGTCGGACTCGTTCCCATCTCCGAAGTCCCAGTGGACCTGGTACCTGCCGTCCGAGTCGGTGGCGTCGAAGTAGTACAGGCCGTTGGTGCCTGCGACTGCGGTGATCTGCGCATTGGCCGTCGGGACGGAAGTGAAAACCAGGGGCGGGACGCCTCTGGCGTACAGGGTGGTGTCGTCGTCAAGTGCCTGCGATGCATCGTACTCATTCACGAAGCCGGAATCGTAGTACCATCCCTCGAAGACGCCCTCGACCATGACCGGGGTGAAGACCACGCCGGAGGTTCCGTCGGGGACGGTCAGCGTGGCGTATGTCTGCCCCTCCACGATGTAGGTTATCGTGATCATCGGCATCTGCCACACGGACATGGCCGTTACGTTGCCTGATGGGGTGTACTGGGCACCTGCGGCGTAGTAGACGCCGTTGATGTACCATCCCGTATGGGTGTATCCGCCCACCACGCCCATGCTGGGCAGTGTGTACGGGGTTCCATCGGGCTGTGCGCCGGATGAGGTCGCCAGTCCCGCTGCCGACTGTCCGTAGTCGGTCAGCGCGCTGTGGTCGAAGGTTATGGTCGAGTTGTGACGCCATACGGACGACACGGTCATGTTCTCCGTCGGCGTTACGGTATAGTTCACG
>CALUNK010000131.1 GCA_944321985.1 Candidatus Methanomethylophilaceae archaeon | reverse complement strand
CGACGGTTCCCTTGACGACGATGATTCCGACGGCCTCGACGGCAGCGTCGACAGGGACGGTGATTTCGACTGTCTCGGGGACAATCATGACGTTGTTGACGTACAGGGTGATTCCGGACGGAACGGTGAATCCCTCGGACACTGTGTAGGCGCCCTCGTACTCGTTGTCCTCGCTGGCGTCGGCAGCGGAATAGACGTAGACGGCGGTGACGCTGTCATCGGAAGCGGCCGCTGCGATGGCCTTCTCCAGATCCATGATGTAGGTGGTGTAGTTGATTCCCTCGACCGCAGTGTAGTATGCTCCGTAGAGCTCGCCTATCTCCAGATCAGTAGGATCATCGCATCCGACGATGGTGACTGTTCCTCCTACGACCTTCAGGGATCCGTTGGCGGCCGCAGGCTCAAATGCGTCGACTCCGAAGTTGACGGTTCCGCTGACTGTGATTTCAGCGTCATTCTGGACGAACAGAGACCTGGCAGGCTCGTCTCCGTCGTTAGTGATGACGTTGGCTGTTCCACTGACGTTCATGACGGAATTGATGGTGAAGGTAGCTGTCTTGCCGACGGTCAGGCTCTGGGATATCTGGACAGCTGAAGAGAGCACAAGGGGCTCACCGTCCCTGTCGGTGTACTGTTTGTCGACAGCAGCGTTAGTGGTAATGATGTCATCTCCGTTCTGGACGGTTCCGGAAATGTCCAGGACTGCAGTATCGACGGTCACCTTGGCATCGTTGAGGTATGCGGTGACGGACTCGGCGGATGCGGTGAAGGTGATGTTGGAGACCTTGGCGCTGGTGATCTTGGCATCGGCATCGTAGGGATTGGCCTCGATCGTGGCGGTGGCTCCGTAGGAGTTGTCCGCATCGTATTTCTCGGTGGCATAGTCGGCAGGAACGGCGTTGATCGTAACCTCTCCGACGGCCATTCCCCTCATGTTGAAAGTAGCACCGGGAATGAGAGAGACGGTGACTGCACCAATCTGTCCGATTTTGGTTCCGGTAGAGGTGACGTTCATTACGGCGCTAGCGCCAAGGATGATCTCACCGTTTTCGCTGTTCTGAAGAGAGACGGATCCGCTCTGGAAGTTAATATTTCCGTTGGCTTTGAGCTCTCCGACGACTTCTAGGCCTCCATTCTCTCCGACGACGATGTCTCCGTTGACGGTAACATCAGCATTTGCAGCTACAAAGAACGTGGCTTTGTCATCCGCGACAGGCTTCTTGTCCTCATCGACGGCAAGACCGTTGATGGTGAGTGTTACTCCCTCGTTCACGGTGAATTTGGCTCCGTCGCCGATTTTCAGCTCGGCACCGTTCACGACGGTCAGGTTTCCGTTGACGACGACGATGGTTCCAGCTCCGAACTCGGTGTCGGCGTTGATCTCTCCGCTGATGTAGGTGATCTTGGAGTCGGCAGCATCGGTGCTGTCCGAGACCATGACCGCCACTCCGGCGAAGACAACCGCCATCATGGCGATGACGGCCAGGATTTTGCTCCTGTTTGCTTTCTCGTATGTGCTTATCATAGCAACAATTGACGATCCTTTCCTAAACGCCGTGAATCTCGAAAGATTCCATACGATCTGTGATAACAATGGAATTTACGATCCAATTTCGACCTCGATTCACATTGAATTTTTTTCCAATAGAAACAATGCTTCAACATCATTCATTGATAGAACGCATTGGATCAAGGGAATGAAATAAAGGGGATTCACAGACCATGACAAAGTCCATTATCGATGGATCACAAGGACATCCGAACATGGCATCCGACGAGCTGTCCAGGGAATTCATCATGGAAAGGATCAAGGACGTAGGGGAGGGGTCCTTATTCTTCTATGATACGGTAGCGATCCCGACAGCAGCGGACACTCTCGGATCCACGAAAGCCGACTCTGACGAATCCTGTGATGAGCGTCAGCACCGATTCCTGGGCCGATGCCATGGGAGCTCCGACTCGGCAGACCCGGGTACGGGACCGGGCGGAGGGCCGGATGGACGTGCCGGCGGGCCCTCGGGCCTCCAGCAGCCAGTCGAGGAGCCTCACGACCCTTATGCCGTCGATGTCCCCCACGGGGTACCTGTCCAGGGTGATGACGGTCTTGGGGTAGTTGTCCCCCGCATCCCTCAGCGGCCTCAGCTCCCTCTCCCTGGTGGCGTCATCGGCGATGCTCATGCAGACCTGGAAGTACATCCTCCCGCCCATCGGGTCGGCGACGAAGTCGACCTCCCTGCCGTCCACGTCGAACGTCACCACCGTCCCGTGCCTGTAGCGGAGCTCGTTGAACACGATGTTCTCGATCATGGCGGAGACGTCGCCGTCCCTCATCGGCGACACCGTGTTCCTCACGCCGAGGTCGGTGGCGTAGAACTTGTCCGTGGTCTCGAGGTAGTCCAGGGTGGACGAGTCCATCCTCTCGGACCTCGTCATGAGGTACGCGTCGGTGATGTACCCGAGGTAGTCCTGCACCGTCGGCGCCGAGATCCTCTGCCTCTTGGAGGAGAGGCTGCCGGCGATGCTCTTCGGGGACGTGCGGCAGGATATGTTCCTCATCATGAACCTGATGAGGTTGGACATCATGGACGACCCGCGGATCTCGCGCCGCTCCTCTATGTCCCTGCGGTACACGGTGCTGTACATGCCGTCCAGCATCTGCGGGATCAGGACCCTCGACGGCATGTCCTCGGAGAGGGCGATCGCGGGCATCCCGCCGTCGCGCATGAAGTCCGCGAACAGCTCCTCCGCCGACCTCCCGCTCCCCCTCCTGAACTCCAGGTACTCGGAGAACACCAGGGGCATGACGTGGATCTCCAGCTGCCTCCCGGACAGCCTCGTGGAGATCTCCGACGACAGCATCTGGGAGTTGGAACCGGTGACGTAGACGTCCGCCCCCCTGTCGTAGAACGAGACGACGGCGTCCTCCCAGCCCTCCACGTTCTGGATCTCGTCGAAGAACAGGTACCTGCCCCTGCCCGGCTCCAGTCTGTCTTTGACGTAGCCCATGAGCTCCCCGCAGGTCCGGGGGAGGTTCTCGGGGTCCTCGTCGAAGTCGATGTAGACGATGTCCCGGTCACCGACGCCGGACTCCCGGAGCTCGTCGATGTACATCTCCAGTATGGTGGACTTCCCGCATCTGCGGATCCCGGTCAGCACCTTTATGAAATCCGTGTCCCTGGCCGCCCTCAGCTTCGACAGGTACCCCTCGCGCGGTATCCTGGGCCACCCCGTGCCCTTCTCCTTCGACATATGGTAAAGCATGTTTTATTATTATTTGAAATCGATGTAGTCTGGTAAAACGTATTTTTCAAAACCAGGGATGACGGGCATGCGTGCGGACCATGGTTCGTGATGAACACGGGCTTGCGGTCGGATGTGTCCCAAGCCTCCACACGGATGGGGACGGGACCGGATGCGATGATGTCCGGTGTAAGGTGGGTCCCCGGCCCCTTAACTCCGGGGACCCGTTTGCTCTTCAGGTGTCTGTGGGCTCACGCTCTCTCAACGTGGGAGCAGATGTTCTCGTTTCACGTCGCGTCAGACCCTTGCGTTTCTTTTCGGTTGCTCAGCTCCTCATCATCCTGAGGGCGACGATGACCGCCATGACGACGATCAGCACCACGAGGACGATCAGGAGGTAGTCGGTGAGGCCCATGCCGGAGTCTTCCTTCTCGACGGGCGCCGTGTAGTTGGGCTCCACGTCGCTGAGGTTGACGGTGACGGACCTGACGTCGGTGCCGGAGAGGGTGACCTTTCCGTCGATGACCTTGCCGTCGACGGTCATGGTGGATGTTCCCTCGTAGCCGGTCTTGACCGTGTAGGTTATGGTGTACGTTCCGGCGACCAGGCCGCTCATGGTGAAGGTGTTGTTGCCGTCCTTCTCCATGACGACGCCGTTGACGGCGACGGTTCCGACACCGTTGCCGGCCACGACGTAGATGCTGTAGATCTTGTAGTTGATCTGGGCGAAGACCTTGTCGAAGGCTCCGACGGTGTGGCCGGGGTAGTCGGCGTAGTCGATTACGACGACCTTGTCGTCGACCACCGCGTACCAGTGCTGGAAGAGGGCGTTCTCGGGTTCGACCTGGATGCCGTCGATCGCCACATCGTTGGACTTGTTGGCGTAGACGGTGATGTACAGGGCGTCCTCCACGTAGTACTCCGTGCTCTTCAGGGCGTCGAAGGACTCTCCGACGACGGATCCGGGGGACACGTAGGCGACGGCGTAGACGTCGTCCTTGTAGGGGACGAGCCCGTCCACGGACGCCTGACCTCCGATGCCGAAGTCATCGGCGGTCACGCCGACGTACAGGGTCCTGAAGCTGGCGGTCCTGTTCTCCTCGGTGGAGAAGGTTCCCATGACCGTGATGGTCTGGAACGTGACGGATCCGGGCACGAGGCTGTCGCCCTCCTCGATGGCGACCTCCTTGGCGGCCAGGGCCATGGTGCCGTCCACGGTCACGTCGCCGGCGAAGCCCGCGCTGTACACGGTGGCGGTGGCGCCGGAGGCGACGGTGAAGTCGACGGCGGTGACGGTACAGAACTCGATCAGGGACAGGGCGCCGGAGGCGACCGTGACGCTGCCGGCCTCCACCGCGGTGGTGTCGGGGTCGTCGAGGTTCATGACGGTTCCGGCGACGACGGATATGCTCACCAGGTCGTCGTCCACGTAGCGGTGGACGTCCACCATCTGGATTCCGTAGACGTTGTCCAGGGACACGGTGGCGTTGGCCATGGCGACGGTTGCGGTGACGGGCCCGTACGCGACGAGGGCGATTCCGCCGAGGGTGAGGGTCCCGGCCTCGAGGCTGGAATCCGCGTCGACGACTAGGAGGACCGTCTCATCGCCGCTGTAGTCGAAGACGATGTCGCCGACGGCGATGTCGCCGTACAGGTAGATCGAGGGCACGCCATCGAGGTCCTCCTCGATGTCGTTCACGAGTCCCGCGGCGGTCGCCAGCGGGGTGATGGTGCTCTTGCCGTCGTAGGTGTAGTACGCGCCGTCTATCTGCTCGGAGTAGTCGGTGCCGTTGGTGTACTGCATCATGCCGTTGACGACGGTGGCTCCGGCGGCCTCGTAGGCCACTCCGTTGTCGGGATCGGCCTCGACCTCAGCCTTCATGTTGTAGTCGCCGGCGACGTCGAGCTTCCCGTTCACGGTCACGGTGACGCCGTTGTCCACGGTGACATACTCGTTCTTGGGGATGCTGAGGGTGACGCCCTCGGGGATGGTCAGGTCCTTCTCGAGTGTGAGGAGGTCTCCGCGGGAGACCTCGACGGTCTCCCCGTCGATGGCGGACGCCACGGCGTTGTAGATGTTGGTGTACGTGACCGCGTCGTCGGCCTTGTTGAAGGTGTCGCTGAGGACGGCCACCTCCTTCAGTCCGCTCTTGGACAGGTCCTGGATGACCAGGGTGCCGTCCACGACGATGTAGTCGGGTGTGGTGGATGTGGTGAGCTTTCCGCTCTTCCTGTCGGCGGCCTCCACGGTGACGGTGGCCTGCTCCTCGACGGTGACCTCGACGGCGTTCCTGACGTCGACGGTGGTGCCGACGGGGATGGTGATGTCCGCCTTGATGGTCACGGTTCCCGTGACTGTGATGTCGGTTGCCCCGTCGGCCAGCGCGGTCTCGAGGGTGGTGTAGACGTAGACCTTGTCGGAACC
>CALUNK010000130.1 GCA_944321985.1 Candidatus Methanomethylophilaceae archaeon | reverse complement strand
CCGTCTATGTCGTCCAGCACGAAGCCCCCGTAGGTGATTATCGTCTTGGGGTAGTTGTCGTCCAGGTCCTTCAGGGACCTGACCTCCCGCCCGAGGGTCCCCGTGTCCGACATGTCGGTGCACACCTGGTAGTAGGACGGCCTCCCCATCGGGTCGGCCACGAAGTCGACCTCCCTCCCGTCGACGTCGCACACCGCGACGTCCCCGAACCTGTGCATCAGCTCGTTGTAGACCAGGTTCTCCATCATCCCGCCGATGTCCCCCATGGTGAACGGGACCATGGCGTTCCTGATGCCGGTGTCGGCGACGTAGAACTTGTCGGTGGTCACCAGGTACTCCTTCGTCTTGGAGTCGAGCCTCCTGGCCCTGGAGAACAGCATCGCGGACTCCATGAACGATATGTAGGAGTCCACCGTGTCGGAGGTCGTCCTGATCCCGTGCGACGTGAGGTAGTTGACCACGCTCCTGACCGACGTGCGGTTGCCGACGTTCTTCATCAGGAACGCGGAGATGCGCGGCAGGAGCGGGGAGTCCCTGAGCCTGTTCCTCTCGACCACGTCCTTGAGGTAGACCGTGTTGTAGATCCCCGCCAGCATGTCCGGGATGCTGCGTGGGGACACGTCCTCCAGCAGCGCCACGGCCGGGAACCCCCCGTGCCGGACGTAATCCTGGAACAGGGCCCGCTCGTCCATGCCGGAGCCCTTCCTGAACAGGAGGTACTCTGAGAACGTCAGCGGCGTGACGCGGATCTCGACGAACCTCCCCGACAGCTTGGTGGACAGCTGCGACGACAGCATCTTGGAGCTCGACCCGGTGATGTAGACGTCCGCCCCCTCGATGAAGAACGTGGATATCGCGGACTCCCACCCGTCCAGGGCCTGCACCTCGTCCAGGAACAGGTAGGAGCCCCTCAGCTCCCCGACCTTCGACCGGACGTCCTCCACCAGCTCCAGGGGCGACCGGAACTGGGTCGTGAGGTTCTCCAGGTTGACGGAGTACGTCCGGGATTCCGGCACGCCGTCGCGGACGGTCTCGTCCCTGAACTCCTGCATTATCGTCGTCTTCCCGCACCTGCGGATCCCTATGAGGACCTTGATCACAGGGAACCCCCTGAGCTCCCTGAGACGGCCGAGGTAGCTCTCGCGCGGGATCGGTTCGATGGTCTTCTCTCCCATGTTAGGAGCATGGTCTGCGGCCTATTTAAGGAGAATGATGAGTGTCGACCACAGTCGACAGAACCGCGTATCATACCATGCATGTCGAACACGGTCGACACATCCGCCTCCACCTCCCTCGGGAGGTGCGCGAAATCATGCAGGTATGATCGTTTACGGATGTTAGAAATTTTTGGAGTTGTGGTCCAAATAATTCCGAATCTGGAACATCCTGTTCAGCTACGGCTGTAAGGAACCTAGCGCAGCGTTTCCGATGGAACCCGCGGATGCTTATTCCGGGACGTTTCCACAGGCTGATGCGCAAGAAAAAGGCGAGATATGCTGGGTCGTATCCCGAGTTCACGACGTTTAGGAAATGATCGTCAATTGTTGCTATGATAGCAATCGAAAAAACGAAAAACAGTACAGGGAAACTCCTGGTCGCTGTGCTTGCAATGGCTTTGATTGTAGCGAGCATAGCCATAATCTTCAGCACATCCGAATCGGATGCCGCAGAGGATAAAACCGAACTCCCTGTTGCTGGTGAAGATGGTATAATCACCATCGCTACAGACGGTTCATACTATCTCACTGGAGACGTGAATGGGAGAATCGTCGTTAATGCGGGTGTGACTGCCACTCTCGACCTCGCCGGATACACGATTTCCTATACAGGTTCCGGTAATGGAGAGAAAGAAGACAACTCTTACATAGACGGCGTAGTCATTCTCGTCAAGGGAACACTCACCATCAACGATTCGAGTGCTGATGGAACTGGAAGCGTGGTGCAGGACGGCCTCAATGCCGCTGCCATCCATGTGTCCGTCGGCGGAACACTCACCATCAACGCCGGTACATTCAAATGTACCGATGAATCGACCTCTGCCTACTACGTTCTCAAGAATCTCGGTACGGTCACCATCAACGGAGGCGTCTTCGAGAACAACTCCGGAAAGAACAGCGGCACCTCCGGATCCAGTGCTATCGCCAACGGATGGTACAACGGAACGAATAACACTGGTGGAACAGACGCCGTCATGACCATCAACGCCGGTACCTTCAACGGTTACCACTACATCAAGAACGACGACTACGGTGTGATGAACATCTACGGCGGTACATTCAGCGGCACGGGCCGTGGAGCCGCTATCATGAACGTCAACGAACTCGCCATAGACGATGACGCGAATGCTATGGCGGACCTCATCATCAACGGCGGTGACAACGCCTCTGCCGTCCTCAACTTTACAATCCCCGGTTACGAGTTCGATGCTGGAAAGCTCACGATCAAATCCGGAACATTCAACGTCGGTGCCCTCGTTGGAGTCACTACTGACTCCGATCCTTTCGGCGACATCACAGTCGGGTCCGGAATAGGTGTGGACATCCTTTCGGTCTCAGACGTCAAACTGACAGGTACAATCACTGTTGGCGGCAATAGTATTTCTCTGACTAATGTTCCTGCGGGTAGTGATGGTCTCACAATCAGCGAGGGGTCCATCGTTATCAGCGGAACCATTGCGGCTGATACTGCTGGTGCTATGATCAGTGGAACAACAGGCGATGTCGTCCTCAAGGACCTGACTGTTACAGGAACCGAGGCCGTATCTCTGTCCGGTACTATCGCCATCGAGGGAAAAGTCAACATCGAAAACGCTACTGTGGAGGATGGAACTACGATAACCGTCGCCGAGGACGCTGTCGTCAATCTTCCTGCAGATGTTCTCGCCGAGATGACATACAAGGATGGCGCCACAGTCATCATAAACGACCTCGAATACACCGTCTACAACAAGGTCCTCAGCACTAATCTCGGTAAGAACGTATCCTTCGCCGTCGGTGTGGCCATCTCTAACCCCGAGTACGATGGCGACGAGATAACCCTCAGGGATCTTTCCCCCCAGGTCATCCTGATAAGCGTCACCGGCAATGAAGTTGCAGACGGTGATGCATCCAGCGCAAGGTTCGATGCTTCCCTGACAGAGATCGTCAACGGCCCTGCTGTGAACGTGGGAACCTACAACGTCGTTGTCGCCGTCGAACTCAACTACAACGGTGCCGCAGGCAACGTCAGCAACTACTTCTACCCCACCGCTTCGTTCAGTATCGTCTCCCCTGAACCCGATGTCACCCTCGAGATGGACGGATGGAATGTCAACATCGGATACGACCCTTCAACGGACGCACCCACATTCGAGTACATCCTCAATGGTGTGACATACACCAACGAGACGGAGAACCCCTTCACCGTCACATACACCCTTGTCGGTCCCGACGGTATCGAATATACCCAGGACCAGTGGGGAAGCATCGACACCGCAGGCACTTACACACTGAATGCCGTATTCTCCTCTTGGAACGACGGCAACTACAAGTCCGTCACCGAGACCACCAATGTCGAACTGACAGCCGGTACTGTAGAATCAGTGATGGAGTTCTCTGCAACGGATCTTTCAGAGGTCTACGGGGTCTACGTCGACCGCCTCCAGACCGGAATAACCGTCACCTCCAATGATGCAAACATCGTAGTGAGCGGAACCGTCTACTACCTCGCGAGCTTCCCCGGATTCTGGGGAGAGGCTGACGACAAGCCCGGATACTACGTCGTCTTCGATGCTGTTGCCAAGAACCTGAGCTCCCAGAGCATTGTAACTGTCACAGGTTCAGGGGAAACCAAGACCCTCACAGGTACCGAATACGACGGATACTGGGTGCTCTACCTCGGAGACATCTCCGAAACCACCCCCACTCTAACACAGCAGTTCACGATAACCTACGATGCTGATGGAGAAGGGCCTCTCTACACAGAGACCACTTACACTGTCGATCTGAGCGGCATCATATCCAACGCAAATTACCCCCTCAAGGTTATCCTCTCCGATGAAAGGAACGCCACCGAGAAGATCGATGTGACGTACCTCATAGATCAGGAAGGTTACCTCCAATTGCCCAACGCCGCCGGCGATGCTGGATGGCTCACCGAGACGAACGTCTTCTATGCGGCCGGATCCATGGTCAAGATCGAGGACTCCCTTGACGTCAACGGTGACGGAATGATCGTCTTCACCGCCCAGTACGGCTCCACACCCGTTGAGCCTGGAGAGACCGACCCTGCGACCGAGGTCTTCGTCTCCATGTATTATGACGGAGACAAACTTGTCATCACTGTTTCAGCAGTTGAGGGATACATCCCCGCAGGTGAGCTGACAATCACTGGAAGCTACGTCTCTGAAGTCATTGACGTACCTGGATTCGGATTGGTTCCTGTGGTTTCCCAGATACCCAAGACTGTCGTAGATGTTGAAAAGAGTCAGTCCGTGATCATCCTCACTCCAGAGGATTACGGATTCATAGGATCCATCACCGCTCTGGACGTCACCTACTCTGCTGACGACGACTCTCTCACAGCCAGTTCCAACCACATGACCTTCGAATACACCGTCGACTCCGTCACGGCCTGAACAGAGGTATAACTATGAACAGCAAACAGATTGCACTGATTGCGACCATTATGATGGTCGCGGCCGCGACATTCATGGTCATCCCATCTGACAGTTCGGATGCGAACGTCGTTCCCAGCGAACAGATCACGGTTACTCCCCAGGATGGTTATCTTTATATCTACGTCCCTGCAGGGGACTACACGTCTGTGGATATTACTATTACATCCAATGATCTGATAAAATCTTACCATAATAATCTAATAGAATCAACCAGTGGTGAACAGAAACTCGCTATAATCGGCGGATTCGACTATGATGAAACCGTCTCCTACACCATGTCCCTTGCTTTCAACAACGGGGACACAGCGACCAAGACTTTTGGCGCCGAGATTCCTGCGGGTGAGACATATACCATCACCTGGGAGAACTACGACGGAACCATCCTCGCCACCTCCGAGGTCGCCGAGGGCGAGACACCCGTGTACAACGGAGTAACCCCCACCAGGGAGGCCGATTCCGAGTACACCTACACCTTCAACGGCTGGGAGCCCGCCGTCGTCGCAGCCACCGCGGATGCGACCTACACCGCGACCTACACCGAGACACCCGTCACCCCTGTCGATCCCGATGAGGATCCTGCGGAAAGGCCCTTCACCAACACCATCACCCTGTCCGACGGAGCCGTCATCGACGCATCCTCTTCCATCAACGCCAGCTACACTCAGGAGGTCGTCATCGCCGGCGATGTCACCATCGCCGCCGATGGATTCCTGAACATCTACGGTAAGCTGACCATCCAGGACGGGGCTGCCCTCACCATTGAGGAGGGCGGAAACGTCATCATCCAGGAGAACGGAATCGTCGACGTCCAGGGAGACCTGTATGCCGAGGCCGGTGCCGTCGGAGATGAGTCCTTCCAGTACGGAGGTTGCCTCATGACCGTCGCCGGGACCGTCACCCTCGAGGGAGCGAACTCCTTCGCCACCACATCCACTGCCAAGGGAATCGAGATCTCCGGACTCTTCGAGGTCGGAGACGAGGCCACCGCAGTCCTGAACCAGACCGTCGTAGCCGAGGGCGGAGAGCTCCTCGTGTACGGCGTCGTCACCGGAATCGTCGACAACGCCGGAACCATCACCGTCGACTCCCAGGGACTCGCCGACAAGACAGCCGTCGACATGACCGTCCAGCTCAAGGCCACCGGAACCGTCGACGTCACCAACGTCTACGGAACCATAACCGTCTCCGACAGCGAGCTCACCTTCACCGAAAAGAAGGAGGAGGTCGATGCGGACAACAACAACACGGTCACCCTGAGCAACGTCGCCGGGGTCACCGTCACCGAGAAGCTCGTCATCGAGAAGAACGCGGACGACAACAAGAACCACGGAATCAACACCATGTACATCACCGGCGGAATCTCCGTCGCCGACGACTACAACTCCACAGGTGGCATCACCGGCAACATCTCCATCGACGGCGACAAGGTCGAGATCGCCGAGGCCGTCACCCTCGGAGAGGGCGTCACCATGTACGTCGCCGGGGACCTGACCGTCTCCGGAGAGGTCTCCGCACTGGAGTCCGCGGTCACCGTGGATGGTGTCACCCTCTCCCAGGTCTATCTCATGAACGGGGAGATCACCGTCACCGGCAAGATCACCACCAACGGAGGCATCCTCGGAGAGGGCGTCATCAACGCCGCCTACTACGAGACCGAGCGCACGACCTCCGTTCCCGTATACACCGTCTACACCACACTCGGAACCGCCCTCGCCGACGGAGCCACCGACATCGACCTTCTCGGGAAGAACATCGTCGATGCCGACGCCACCATCCCCGTGGGCACCACCGTCGACATGACCGTCGGATCCACACTGACCGTCGGGAAGGACGTCACCCTGACCATCGCCTCCGACGACAGGAAGAGCGGAAAGCTCAACACCGCCACCGGAGCCGTGGACACCGTCATCGTGGATGGTACCATGGAGATCCAGAATTTCGCCAAGAGCGGAGTGAAGATCGACGCCGTCCTCAGCGACACCTCCAAGGAGGTCGAGAGCGCCATGACCTTCACCAACATCTACAACGCCCTCGCCAACGCGGCGGACGGCGAGACCGTCGAGGTCACCCGCGGTGCTGGAGACGATCTCAAACTGATCCTCGAGCAGAATGTCGAGATCAGGTCCGGCGTCACCCTCCTGATTCCCTCCTACCAGATCGTACTGGTCGACAACGGGGTCACCGTGACCGTCGACGGCACCCTGGTCAACCTGGGAACCTACGACATCGCCGACGCGATCGCCGAGGACAAGGCCAACGACATCAAGGCCAAGCCCGCTGGTGCCACAGTCGTCAACGGCATGTTCCTGACCATCGACAGCTCCCTCTACACAGAGGAGATCGTGGGAGCCTACTTCGGCTACACCTACGAGAAGAAGGCCATCGAGGCAATCGCGCCCCTGGCCTCCCTGCCCGCCATCGCGGACGACATCACGAGCGAGATCATCGTCCTGTACGGCCAGATGACCCTCGGGGCCATCGACTTCTCCGCCTACGACGGAGAGGGCAACCTCCAGAAGATTGTCGCCCAGAACGACCTGACGGTCGAGTCCCTGACCATCGGGAACCTCGCCTTCGAGTCCCCCTACTGCATGGTCGGCATGACCGTCGACGGGGTCGAGGGGATGTACAACGTCACCTCCGTCACCGGAACCATCGTCCTGACCAACGGAACCGTCGAGCTGGAGGGCGTCTTCGGAATCACCGCCCAGAACGTCGTCGACCAGGTCGAGGACACCGTCACATCGAAGATCGGCGGAACCGTCAACGCCTACGACGACCCCGAGACCGCCGATGCCGAGAAGGGATCCGTCTCCGTCACCGGAACGGTCGTCGCCGACGCCATCGCCACGTCCGTGTACGTCGCCGTCGACGTCCCCGCCGGAGCGGAGCTCGACGTCCTCGACTCCGAGTTCCTCGGAGCCGTCACCGTCGAGGGAACCATGGGCATCGACAGCACCGGGACCACGTTCGACGTCCTGACCGTGACCGGCACCGTCACCCTCGGAGAGGACGCCGTTGCCGCCACTGCCAACGCCCTCTACGTCGGGGTCACCGCCGAGGACTACTCCCTGGCCGGTACCGGAAGCGTCTCCGGAGTCACGCTCTTCAACAGCAAGACCTCCGTCGCCTATGTGTCCCCCAACGCCACAATTGCCGAGGACATCGTCAAGAACCTGAAGTCCACCGAGTACTACGCGGAGGACGCCCTGTACCTGACCGCGTATGCCTACAACGGCAACACCGTCGCCATCGACATCCCGTTCACCGTCGACAGCGCGTACTTCGCCGGATGGCAGTATGAGGACAAGGGGAAGATGACGGGCATCGACAAGGTCAACGACATGGTCGGAAAGTACGATGCGGTCTACGCCGACATCGTCTACGACATCTACTACGTGACCGTCACCGCCGACGCGGGAATCGGAACTGTCGCCGTCGACGGCATCGTCCTGGTCAACCAGGGCGGCAACGTGCTCGTCCTGACAACCCCGATCGCTGCCGGCCAGCACACCGTCAGCTACACCCTGAAGTCCGGATACCAGGGAGAGGCCAAGCTCACCGTAAGCTCGGAGGGAGTGACCGTCTCCGGAATGGACTTCACCCTGTCCGGCAACCAGGACAACCAGGAAGAAGTCCTCATCAGCCTCAGCCTTGCCGGAACCGAGCCCGGCCAGACCACCGTCGTCGTGGACAACGGCGGCGACTCCGGCATGGGACTCACCGACTACCTCCTGATCATCCTCGTGGTGCTGATCGTCATTATGGCGATCATCGTCGCCCTCAGGATGATGAGGAGCTGAGGATCCCAACGACAACACACGAAGGGTTGAACGCAGAAAGAACGCGAAAAACGAGTACATCTGCTCCCGCGTCGAGGGAAGCGCGACCCACAGACACCTGAAGAGCAAACGGGTCCCCGGAGTTAAGGGGCCGGGGACCCACATTACACAATCCGGCACAGCGTCCCCGGGAGGGGACGCGGAGCCTCTTCTCCATCGGATCCTGAGTTCTATGGCGGTCGTCGCTGAGAGTTCCTGACCCTGAGCACCTCCGTCCACAGGTCAAAGACTGATCGTCCTCCCATCATGACGGACCGAGGCGCCATCCATTGCAGACGCGCGGGCAGAGGTTCAGTATTATTACGGTTCTATTCCGTGAAGGGATGGCGGGCGGCGGCTCCGAGCGATCGTGACCCGACTGGCACCCGCGGATGCCGCTCACGGGCGGTCCCGCTCCAGGAGCCAGTCCGCGATGTTCCTGTGCCTTATCCCGCCTTCGATCGGCACCAGGAATGTGTCCAGGGACAGCACGGTCTTCGGGAAGCTGTCCCCCACGTCCCTCAGGGACCTGACCTCCCTCTCGTACACGTCCTCCGGGAGCATGGTCTGGGTCACCTGGTAGTACTCCACCTCGCCGTCACGCACGGCGGTGAAGTCCACCTCCCTGTCCCTGTAGCTCCCCACGGTCACCCTGTAGCCCCTCCTGACCAGCTCCAGGTACACCAGGTTCTCCAGCTGCCTGCTGATGTCGTTCCCCGCCGCGAGGCCTAGCACGGTGTTCCGCATCCCCGTGTCCGCGACGTAGTACTTCTCGTGCGTCTTCAGCAGCTTCCTGCCGCGGATGTCGTACCTCGGCACCCTGTATATCAGGAACGCGTCCTCCAGGGCCCTCAGGTACCTCCTTATTGTGTTCGGCGACGCCCCGACGGCCTCGGCGATGTTGTTGCAGCTGGTGGTGTTCCCGATGTTGGACATCACGAACCTCACGATGTTCTCGAACCTGGTCTGGTCCCTGACGCCGATGTGCGTCTGGACGTCCTTCCTGACCACGGTGTTGTATATCCCCAGCAGGAGGTCGGAGGTGTACTGCTCGTCCCTGTCGAGCTCCACCGCAGGCAGGGAGCCGGTCCAGATATACTGCTGCAGCCTCATCATCCTGTCCTCATCTGCGGTGACGGGGTTTAGCTTCAGGAACTCCCCGAACGACAGGGGCAGCATCCTGATCTCAACGTAGCGGCCGGATATGTACGTGGCCAGGTCCGACGACAGCAGGTACGCGTTGGACCCGGTCACGTAGACGTCGGCGTCGTAGTCCGCCTGGAGTGAGTTGACGGTCCTCTCCCATCCGCGCACCCTCTGGATCTCGTCCAGGAGCACGTAC
The DNA here is from genome assembly GCA_944321985.1 of Candidatus Methanomethylophilaceae archaeon. Classification (GTDB taxonomy): domain Archaea; phylum Thermoplasmatota; class Thermoplasmata; order Methanomassiliicoccales; family Methanomethylophilaceae; genus Methanoprimaticola. Next base: position 6,387 of record CALUNK010000130.1, on the reverse strand, counting down.
GCCCTGCCCTCGGGCATCCTCCCCGCCAGCCAGGCGTTCAGGTCCCTGTGGTCGGATATGCCGTCGAACGCCCTGGACTCCAGGTTGGCGTAGACTATCCGGTCCTCTGGGACGCCCTCGGACCTGAGCAGGTCCATGTACTGCATCATCAGCGTGGACTTCCCGCACCTGCGCATGCCCGTAACAACCTTGATGACGTCCGTGTCGTCCTTCCCCTCGCGTAGCCTCTCCAGGTAGCCCTCGCGGATGACCATCCTGCCTTTCATGGAGGGGTGATCGTCCGCACGATATTTGAGAATATTGTCATTAAAATGAATAATTATTCAAAATCCGCATTTTTATGCAGTTGGATGAAGACACCGTCGGGACTATGGTCCGAACGGCTCTTCGTTGTTTACAGCAGCGCTTCCCGTGGACCGCAGAACCGTCGCGGAAGGGGCCCGGATCGGGTGGGGAACAGGTCGCCCCCGTCGCAGATGATGGGAACCCGACGTACTTCACGGTGTTTAGGAAAGGATCGTCAATTGTTGCTATGATAGCAATCGAAAAAACGAAAACGGAGAGAGGCAAACTCCTCGCGGCCATTGTGGCGTTCGCCATGATTGTCTGTGCCATCGCAGCCGTCATCCCGGCTGTTGAGGCGGACGGTGCCAATGCGTACGAAGGCGATGGGTTCTCCATCCAGGTACCTGGCTACGACAACATTGGTTTCGTCGCAGACACTGATGGTACAATAATTGCCAGCGGATACGCGGGTATCGCCTCTTCCACAGAGAACATCATCGGCACGGAGACCACATTCGTTGCCGACTTCGGAACGCCTGGTGAGGGCTACGGATATGCCCTCCTCAAGCTGACCGCACCCGCCGGCACCGAGACAGTGACCATCAAACAGACCAACTCCGCTCTTGCCGGATACGTTGGACAGGACAACAGAGTCCAAAATATTGATGGTAAATATGTAAAGACCAATGAGGTATCTGTCGAAGCACTCGCGGACAGCAGCTCGTTCCTCATCCCCACGGATGGAAGCAAGGTCGTCTTCGAGATCACCTATGATGAAAAAGAACCGGTGACCATCACCATCAATTTCGCCAGTGTCGTCACAGCCCCTGTGATAGACGCGGCCGAGGACATCGATGGAATTGACGAAGGAGTCCTCACCCTTGATGAGGACACGGTCTGGATCGTCAACGGAGACGTTTCCGTATCTACCATCAAGACCATCGACCTCAGCGGATACGATCTGACCATCGCCGAGAGCGCAGCCGGCGGCAGCCTCTCCATCAACGGAGCTGCGGACGCAAACCTCATCAAAGCTCAGGACGCTAGCACCCAGGCCACCCTGAAGGTCGATGGTGCCACACTCAACCTAACCAGTTTCGAAGACGCTCGCCAGATGCTCGTCAACACCCAGGGAAATGTCGAGGGATTGATTATCGAGGGAATCAACGGCGCCGAGATCAACATGAATAAGACCGGCACCAGCTCCATGATCGGAACCGGAAACGGAAACACCATCATCAAGCTCGACAATGCGAAAATGACTCTCACCGGAAACGGCGGAGTCCAGGCCGTCCTCGTACAAGCAGTCAATTCCACCGTCGATGCCACCGGAATCGGAAACGCATCCTTCGCCGGATACTTCGATCTCAAGGGGTCCAAGGTGATCGCGAGCAACGTCAACGCCTACGCCACCGATCTTGTCGACTCCACCATAGAGGCTACAGCAAACCTCGGAATCTTCACAGCGAAGACCTTGCTTACAGCAGCTCCTTTTGAGGATTTTGATGTTGCTATCGGAACCCTCGATATCGATAAAACATCCTCTCTCAAGGCGGATAAGATCTACGATTGCCTGTACAACTCCACCAGCACCGGTGCAACAGAGATCGCCACAACCGCAAACATCACTGGTGGCGGAACCGTCTCGGGAGACTTCGTGAGCAACACGACTCAGACGAATCCTGACAATCCTGTCTCCAATTTCACCATGAGTGGAATCACGCTCAAGGACTCCAACATCTCCGAGGGTGTCGAAGTCGAAGTGGGGACTGAGATCAGTGTCGCAGGGGACATCACCGGCGAGGGAACCATCTCCGGCGGAAAGATCGCCCTGCAGGACAAGGCAACAATCGGCGTCACAATGACTGGAACCACCGTCACGGCCCCCGGTTCCGATCCCACCGACCCCGACTTCGACTTCGATGACGCTCCTACCATCACCATCAACGGCGTCACATACAGCGTCATCACCGTGTCTTTCGATAATCTGTACAGCTGCAGCTTCGGAATCAGCATCAAGGACGCAACCTACACGGGAGAGCCCGTCAGATGGGCACAGATCAACCCCCAGGCATCCAACCTCAACAACACCGGTGTCAAAGCCACACTCTACAAGGACGACTACCAGTTCGTCGAGAAGAACGAGGACGGAACATACACCAGCGTCGATGCCCCCATCACTGTAGGAACACACTACATCAGGCTGACCGTCAACGTCGACTACTCGCCACAGGGCACTGGCAACCAGTTGAACCTCAATGTCGAGGTCGTCGTACCCTTCGAGATCAAGGGACTCTCCGCTGAAGCCGATGTTTCAGTCGACGCATGGGACGTCAAGGGACCCTGCAACGTACCTGAGGTCACGTACACATACACCGACGAGGATGGTACAGAACACACCATCACCGACCTCGGTGAGATCCCGTGTGAGTACAGCATCTACCTCACCGATGAGGATGGAAACAAATACTACTATCCCGGCGATTGGACCACCGAGAAACTGATGTTTGATGGAGAGACAAAGAAGTTCACCCTCCACGCCGATTTCGGAGCATGGGACGTCTACAACGCGTGCAGTGCCGGTACCACTGAGGTGGAACTCTTCAACTACACCGATGCCGCCTCCAAGCTGACCTTCGGAGCCCCGGATGAAGACGAATTGTACTACGGCATCTCCGCAGGCAGGCTCCAGAGCAATGTCTCGATCAACACCGCTCCGAATTTCGATCCCAAGACTTACGCATACACGACCAAAATCACCGGAACCGTCTACAAGCTCAGCAGCTATCCCAGTTTCTGGGTCGAACCCTCGGCCGATAGGGCCGGCTACTACATCGCCTTCACCGTCTCCGCCAGCAACGGTGTCGATTGGAAGGACACGGTACTGACGATCACCAACGAGGCCGGTGAAACAGCGGTGTTCAACGCCGACAACGTCTTCGACGGATACTTCGTCCTCTACCTCGGAGAGACTCTTAAGGACACATACACATACACCATCGTCTACGACCAGGATTCGGGCGACTTCTACAAGGAGACCACATACACCGTGACCATCGATGTGGACGCCTCCACCTGGTTCTATGGAATATACCTCCACGATGATGGCAACGCATCCTTCGACCAACAGACCCACGAGGTCCTGTACGCAACAGCCATGGAGGGCGCCATCATCGAGCTCCCCAACAAGGCCGATGTCAATGCAGAATTCCTGGGATGGAAGTCCTATGTCACCGGATATGTCTTCGACGCGGGATCCCCGTTCGTCGTATCCGAGAAGTACGCCGACGCATCCGGAAAGATCGTCCTGACAGCCATCTGCGGAGAACCTGTAGAGGACGTCATCCTCCACACCGTCACGTTCGTCAACGGTCATGACCAGTACAAGGTCACCGTCGTCGAGGGACAGGCCGTCGCTATGCCCTTCGACCCCACCTCCGAGGGACAGGAGTTCGTCGGATGGTTCCTTGAGGGTTCCGATGTACCCTACGACTTCAATTCGAATGTCTACGAGGACCTGACGCTCATAGCTATCTTCAAGGATGTGACTCCCGTCGATCCAGAGTATGCTAGCAACTTCGTCATGGGACTGAAGAAGGACGACTCCGGAGTTTTCGTCTCCCTCGTCGGAATAGACGGAGTAATTCCCGCTGGAAGAAGCATCGTCATAACATACCAGTACATGGTCTGGGACGATTTCTTCGAGATGTACATCCCCTCCGAAGTCGTCACGCTTTCTGCAATTCCGGTAGTCGGAGGACTCCAATACAACATCACGAGTCAGGAACCTTCTGATTTCACTAGCTTTGATACAGTCGTGACCATCACCGCATCCTTCGTCGACTCTGATGGAAAAGCGATCTGCAGTATCACCGATGACTACGAGGTAGTCCTCGCCTGAAGGATGATACCATGGACACCAAGAACAAGATAATGATCGTCGCCGCTGTCCTCGCAATGATTGCCGCAGCGGTCGTCGTCATACCCACTGACGATGTTGATGCGGCCGTTGTGGACACAACGGCCACGCCGATACAGCACCCAGAAAGAGGTTTGTTCATAATGGTGGATGCACCCGGATATGAAGGAAGAACCGCGCAGTACACCATCTATGACTCAGAGGATGTAAAGGTATACGGAAGCTCCACCGCCATCAACAGTGATAAAGCCCCCTGTGGACCTGTCACGCTAGCAAATGGTGATTATACAATTGACGTCGTCATAGGTGACGACACGCTTCACGCATCTTTCAAAATCGGAACCCCTGAACCCGAGACCTACACCGTCGCCTACGAGCAGACCGTGGAGAACGGGACCGTCGCCGTCTACAACGGAGATGCTCTCGTCGAACCCAACGGAACGATCCCCGCCACCGTCACCGAGCTGACCGTCGTCGTCACCCCCGCTGAGGGAGTCGACGTCGAGTCCGTCAAGGTAAACGGCACCGACGCCATCCTCGCCGACGGCGTCTACACCAGCACCGTCGCCGTCGAAGGAAACGTCACCATCACCGTCGTCGTCAACGAGGCCCAGCCCGTGTACGTCACATACACCATCGCCCCCAACAACGCTGACTGGGGAACCGTGAGCGCGGGCGAGGTCACTGTCCCCGCAGGCACGGAACCCGTCACCGACGGAGCCATCGTGACCATCGGCGAGACCGTCGTCACCGCCACGCCCGCCGCCGCGGACGTGCAGTACACTTACTCCTTCGTCGAGTGGAACGTGGACGGGACCGAGATCACCGCTGTCTTCGATCAGACCGCGAACGTCTACGGTGTGACCGTGGCGCCCGCGGAGAACGGTACCGTCGCCGCCACGCCCGCCACCGGAGTGTTCGGCGAGGAAGTGACCATCACCATGACCCCCTCCCAGGGCTACGTCCTCGGAGGACTCAGCATCAACAACGTCGCCGTCACCGATGGAATCGTCGAGGCCGACGGCATCTACACCTATGTAACGGTAATCGCCGGCGACATGACCGTCTCCGCGACATTCGTGGAGCCCGTGAACCCCGACAGGGAGTTCACCAACCAGATCATCCTCGCCGACGGAGCCGTCGTCAACGCCTCCTCGCTCATCGACGCCAGCTACACCCAGGAGGTCCTCGTCACCGGTGACGTCAAGGTCATCGATGGCGGAGTGATCGAGATCAGCGGGAAGCTCACCGTCCAGGACGGCGCGTCCCTGAAGATCGAGAGCGGAGGAAAGGTCATCGTCTACGGATCCGGACTTGTCGACGTCCAGGGAGACCTGGTCGTCGAGGCCGGTGCCGTTGACAAAGAATCCTTCCAGTACGGCGGATGCAAGATGACAGTGTCCGGGTCCGTCATACTCGAGGGAGCGAACTCCTTCGCCACCACATCCACTGCCACCGGCATCGAGGTCTCCGGACTCTTCGAGGTCGGAGAGGGGGCGACCGCCGAGATCGACGGCATGACCGTCGCCGAGGGCGGGGAGCTCGCCGTCTACGGAGCCGCCGACGGATCCGTCATGAACTACGGCACCGTCCTCATCGACTCCGAGGGAGTGTCCGGCGCCGACGGAACGACCGTCGAGGTCGAGATGACCGTCTGCCTGATGTCCGTGAACGCCCAGGTGGACGCCGCGAACGTATGCGGGCACGTGTGCGTGAACGACCACCTCTTCACGTTCAAGTACCAGGGAGACAACCACCGTCTCGTCACGGACAACGATGTCGACCTCTACGACGTCTCCGGCGTCAAGGTCGCCATGTCCGTCGAGTACAAGAACGAGAACGGGATCAGGAGCGGCTACGGTACCATGTACCTGTCCGGCAGCATCGATGCGGCCACCGTCTGGAACGACGACACGACAGGCATGGAGCCCGTCGTGTACATATACGACTCCTACGACGTCGTCATCGCCGAGGGATCCTCCTTCGACGGAGTCGACGTCTTCGTCACCGGGAACCTCACAGTCGAGGCGACCGTCACCGTCGACGAGGGAACCGTCACCGTCCTCGACTCCTATTCTTCTGCTGAGTCCAGCATCACCGTCACCGGCAAGCTGACCGCCGACGCCGAGATCAAGATCGCCGAGGGATCCACCGGGTCCGTCGTCAACGCGGCGATGTACTCC
>CALUNK010000129.1 GCA_944321985.1 Candidatus Methanomethylophilaceae archaeon | reverse complement strand
TTCAGGAGCACGGTTCCGGATGCGTTCTCGTCCCCGAACAATGCTAGAGCGTCATCGGTCTGCTTGCGAAGCTTCCTGAAGCATATGATGTTCCCGAACGTCTTTACGGAGTTCAGGATTCTGTTGGTCCTGGAGAACGCCTGGATTAGTCCGTGCATCTTCAGGTTCTTGTCGACCCATAATGTGTTGAGTGTCGTGGCATCGAAACCGGTCAGGAATATATCGACAACAATCAGAAGGTCCAGGTCGCGGTCCTTCATCCTCTTCGAGATGTCCTTGTAGTAGTTCTCGAAGTTCTTGGATGTGGTGTCGAAGTTCACCTTGAACATCGTGTTGTAGTCGCGTATGGCGTGTTCCAGGAAGTTCCTCTGATTGATGTCCATCCCATCGACCGTCAGTTCTCCATCGTAGATCGTTCCGTCGGCATCGGCATCCTGATTGGGCGAGGGTTCGTGGGGCCGCAGGAGGCGCGTCCCCCCTGCTGGACAACGTCGGCGACATATTCGCCAAATACATGGACATGCGTCAGAGGAAGCTCGAAGAGCACGGGATCGAGAGCGATGCATTCTTCCCTCCGTTCAGAGGAGACGAAGAATTCGTCACCCAACAGTCCATGAGTCGCTTCAAGGCTGCCGTTTCAAAGCAGATCGGCGAGGACTTCGTCCTCAAGGACGGTCGCCGCGCCTATGGTCAGAGACTCCTGGACAAGGGCGTCCAGATAGAGTTCGTGTCCTGTTCCATGGGGCACAGCACCGTCGCGACGACCCAGAAATACTACGCGAACTGCCGCGATAGTTTCGTCAACAGCAAGATATTCGACATGATCAGTCAGTGAATGAAAATGATGACAGAGGGGCTCGGAAACGAGAGGATGGAGACAATGTGTGCGTTGTCAGGATCGTGGATGGACCGACACCCAACATAGATGACATTGTGGAGTCTTGGAACATTGTCCAGACATCAGAAATCGATTTTTTCAATTATACTAATCAGTATAAAAAAAGTGGGCCCGCCGGAATTACACGTCCTTAGCCTACATCTAATTCACTCCATATTTGAATTGAATGAGTGACGTATTTCATCCATTTAGTGACTCGAGGTTTAATTCAGGACACTACGGCCACAATTATGAATTTCAGGATGGATATCAGAATAGGAGTTACGAGAATCGCATTAGCCCTGGAATATGTTCTCTCTCCGAAACTTATGTGCCTATTGATGTGTTCGGGCCTCTCACATTCGAAGAAGATTGCCCCGTCTATCAGGAACATGAGTAATGTGGGCATCAATCTCGAATTCTTGATTATACCCTACAGAAACCAATGGCAAAGAGCTATATCGGTATGGCTAGGAGTACGATGTCAATCTATGGGCGTATTTTATAGGTCTCCACGTGTACTAATCATTGTATTTGGGCGATTTATTTTGGTTACACATCGGAGGTATATCAGATTTCGATGTTGCAAACATACTTCCACACAAGGACTCAATCTTTTGTATTCCACTTTTTCTTGAACAAAGTATGCTCTGCATCCAATTTTAAACAGATCTGATCTTTGAAAAGTTCTTTATTTGAAGGATCGAAAACCGTATGGGAATCGACAGTAATGAAGGATTGTTTGGTTTTGCTATAATTCAGCAATAGTTTGACAATTGTATTTGGTTCAATGTGGTTGAACATGTAGGAATCGTGTACGAGATAGGGTGCATCAGATTTCTCCAAGGTAATCTGATCGAACATTATTGCATCCGCGTATGTACGTCCTGTACCAGTGTCATTAGGAGTCTTGTAGTGGTATGTTCCCCTATTTGTTATGGTGAAATTTGGTGATGACCGATTCGAACCATATATCAACTCACATTTCTTGGAAAGTTCTGAGTTCATCAGATCCTCCAAATCTTGGTAAATGGTCTTTCTCATTTCGGATATGGACTCCTCCAATGATTTCTTCTCACGCTTGAATGCGAGTAAATTCTCTAGTTCCTGTTTTGATATTCTCAATTCCTCATACTTCTGCATTGAACTCATCAGGTGGTTGATTTTCATCACATCTTGAGAACTGTTTGTGTGCGATTCTAGGTGCTTTTCATCTAAGTCTTTGATTCTCTTTCTGATTGTATTGATCTCAAGATCGCAGATTCTGATATCATTATCGATTTCTTCCGATAAAATCTCAGATATGTCGTGATGGAACCGTTCGATATCGGAGAGATGCTTTTGTTCAATTTCTGGGAAGAATCTTACTAGTTCTTCAATTAGATTTTTTGTTCTCATATCATTACCGAGATAGTTGGATGCTAATCTCCTACGTTTAGTCGCCAGTAGGTCTAATTCCTTATTCGCCTTCCTAATTTCATCCTGATATTGAATTTCCTCTGCAGAAGGGATATAGGGATTGGAATTGCTCGATCCCAACTCTCTCATGAGTTGTTTTATCTGAGGTTCCAGAATTTTCATTTGTTCTTCAATCTGAGACAACTGTTTCTTTGTATCTGAGATCCCATATCTTTTGAGAACAGTTGCTGATGCAAGGGATTCTTCGTTACATTGTTTTATGCGGTAGTCTGTATCTGATATCGGTCTATACCAGTCGAACAATTTTAACAGAATGACCACTGCTTCAGACTTGTTGCCGTAATCTGAAAGCAATGTCGCGTTCGGACGATTTTTATCCCAAATACGTGATGTAAAATTGGCAGCCGATCTAAATGATAAACTGTCATCACGGATATTGTACTTCGATTTCAAGAATGAGGTATATTTGCCCACATTTGTGGAACCAACGACGGAGTAGTTCGAATCGCAGATGTATATGTCTTTCTTTTGACTTATTGGTCTGGAGAAATAAAAGGGTTCATTGTCGAACTGAAGTTCGAAATTTACAACCAAATCCGGAAATTGATTCTTCAATTCTTCGTTGTCGACAACCAAGTTACCTCCGAATACATGATTTATAAGTTTCATCGAGGTCGTTTTGCCCACAGAATTGTGTCCACTGTCATCACCGAGAATTATATTCAATCCTTTGTTGAACACAATCTCCTCTGTAGTGAGTTCCTTAGAACATATCCTTCTTAACATAGCTTAAAACTCCGTCTTTCAATTCGATGTATCCAATTGCATAGAGTATATCCAGACAGACTAGATAGACGTCTAGACTCATTCCGACCTTACGTTTCACGATTTGATACAGTACATACGGTTTGAACTGTCCGACTCCCATAGCCTTCACAACAGCCAACACATCTGGGAATATGCTGTCCTTTATTGGAGTGACCTTACTCGGGAACATCGAATATCTCACAATCCTGAATGAAGAATGCTATCATCGCCGCACACGCGGTTTCGTCCGTACCAGTCTTCTTTGACAACCACGTGCAAAGATGTTCGAACGCAACCTCTTTGGAGGTAGCGTTTATTTCTATTTTGGTGGAAAACGCTTTTATTTGGGCTGCAATCAATTCAAAACTTCTCGGCTGTGATGCGTCCAATAATCTGAAACGCTCTTCGATGAAAGGAAAATATCTGCAGACATCATTCTTTATTTTCATTTTTATAATTGGTTTGAAATCAGTACCAAGTTTTTCATCGACCTTGTGTGCTTTGTACACGAGATTTTCATCCACTTCATCGGCATGTTGGGCCAAATAATTGATGATAATCGCAATCTTTTCCTCTATGGCATATTCAGAATAAAAGCTTCTCAGCTGGTCTTTCTCAATTATTTTCTTCTTTATGTCATACAATTTCAGATAACCGTCACGCGTGGGATTCTTGTCAAACTTCGTGTGACATGTCGGACACAGCATTATCACATTGTCTAAGCTATTCACATCCTCGCTCAACCTAGGGAGATCGCCATACTCCACATCTTCTTTCTTCGAGGAATTCAGAGGAGCTATGTGTGCAATCTCTGCGACGTATACTACATTTGGATTGGTATCAGATTGGATTTGTTCATGACATAAGGGACACAGACCATCTATTTGACGGAATAGTATGTGTTTCTCATCCTTGGTCCATTTTTTACGTTCATTGCTCATATATCCAACTCTTTTATGTTGTCTATATTTTCACGATTGAGTTTCATTTTTTAGAAATTACTCAATATATTTTTGTACATGGATTGCCCATTTCTCTTAATTCTCAATATTGAAGTTATCGCCATTATTTCATCTAGCTCTCTTGTCATTGTTGTGTCAGCGACACAGCATCTGACAATTCTCCTGGAGGGTCTTACCGTCTTTGCTCCAAGGGATGATGTGATCCGCATCCATATCAGCGAGTTTATAATGCGTCGTCGGACAATTCTTTTCGACACACATTGGGCAGATGCCACCCTGTGATTCGTATGTTTTCCTTTTCTGGTTGTCCATGAAGGTCCTGATCTGGATACATTTCTCTTTCCGGACAAGATATCGTCGATGGTCAACTGTTTTCTGGCGATAGGGGACTTGACGTAGCACGTCGTAATCAATTTCTTCAACCCAAGATGGTTGAAGTTCATAGCGAAAAATTTGAAGAAATTGCTTTCATATGAATCATCAAAATTACAGAACACGATTTTTCCAGCGAAGAAATCCTTGTAATGTTTCATCACCTTCTCGATGTCTTCGAGTTGGGTATAGAACTCATCTTTTTTGGCTTTGTTCGCATTATTCAAGTCTGTATTATCCATTTCAATCTAGTCCCTTCTTAGAATTTAGATGTGCAATGGACTATTGGCCTATAAAAACTGCCATCCCGTTTCGAAATGTGTTGGTTTATACTATATCATAAATAGAAAGGCACCGGCGGACGGGTTTGGGTCCGTTGGTATCTCCGGGTGGGTCGAACCGAATTCAAGTTCGGGTCAGAACAGTACGAATCGCAATCGATGATAAAGTCACCAGAAGTGATGTTTAAAATACTTAAAATCGGGAGCAGATAAGTGGGCCCGCCCGGATTTGAACCGGAGTCAATGGCTCCCGAAGCCACAAGGATACCAAGCTACCCCACGGGCCCACGGATGCTCCCGAATCCGTACCCCAATAAAAGGGTTTGGTATGCGATCCAGGCTTAGCCATCCAGAGAGCGCATTGGGACGCCCCGTCCGTCCAACAGGTTCTTATCCTGCATGGGGCAGTTACCCATCATGACCATGATGGTGGCCTATGATGGCAGGGAGAACACCGAGAAGGCCCTAAGGCTCTCCATCGCAGAGGCTGTTCTGCACGGGGAGAAGCTGTACATCCTGGCGGTGATACCCAGAGGATCCGAGACCCAGGCGGACATAGACCGCACCCATGCGTTCGCAGACAGGGCGCTCGCGATGGCGAGGGAGGGTGGCGCGGACGCGCACGTCCTGGTGGAGTCCGGTCAGCCTGACGATGAGATCCTCAAGGCGGCGTCGAGGTTCGGATGCGGCACGATATTCGTCGGAAGGTCCGGTAAGACGTCCCTGGACAGGGTCATCATGGGAAGCGTCTCAAACTCCATCGTGGCCAACGCGAAGTGCACCGTCGTTGTCGTTCAGTGACGCAGCCCCAGGGCCTTGGACAGCGAGCGGATGACCCTCTCGGGCGTCGGCGGGCATCCCACGATGTACATGTCCGGCTTCAGGACATCGGAGATGCCGGAAGGGGAGACGTCACCTCCTACGAATACCCCGCCGGAGATGGCGCACGTTCCTGACGCCACGATCATCTTGGGCGACGGTGTCGCCTCGTCCGTCCTGATGGCGGCCTCGCGCATGTTCTCCGCCATCGGCCCGGTCACCACGAGAGCGTCGGCATGGCGGGGCGACGCGACGACCTTTATGCCGAACCTGTGGCAGTCGAAGAACTGGTTCGACATGCAGTTGAGCTCGATCTCGCAGGCGTTGCACGATCCCGTGTCGAGCTCGCGTATGGACAGGGAGCTTCCGAACATCCTGCGTGTGCGGTCGTCCAGCAGAGCCTCCATCTCCTCGATTCTCGTCTCCCTGTCGACGACGAGGTCCTCCCTGCGGAGTGCGTAGTCCGGTGCCGGGACCTCCGATATCGCCTCCTCCAGGCAGACCATCGCGCAGTCCATGCAGAAGAGGCACCTGCCCAGGTCCAGTGTCCAGCCGCCGTCGGATATCGTTATCGCACGGGTCGGGCAGTTGTCCGTGCAGGTCCCGCAGCCGGTGCAGGCATCGGAGGCCATGGGCATCGTCTCCCTGGACGACATCATCTCCTCAGGAGGCACGGTGCTCCTCCTCTTCCCTAGAAGGTTGGACATACTGGTAGCGAACATGGCATCACCTCAGAGGTCGTTCCCGGCGTACGAGAGGCCGAAGCTCTTGTTGATCAACGGAAAGTCCGGGACGACGTTCCCCGGAACGGCATGGCACATGCCGAACCAGTTCACGAAGGACGGATCGCGGACGCTGTACCTCCATATCCTGCCGTCGCGGATGACAGCCGAGTGGACGAGCTCGCCGCGCGGGGCCTCCACGACCGAGCAGTGGAACCCGTCGGACGGCACCGCCCTCACACGGGTCTCCCCCGGCTCCAGCATCTCGGCGCACTG
>CALUNK010000128.1 GCA_944321985.1 Candidatus Methanomethylophilaceae archaeon | reverse complement strand
GCCTAAAAAACACAAGCTCATTTTAGGTAAATTGAAATGACGGGAGTTAGGCAGATCTTTTAAAACCTTTCTAACCAGTATGCCTGCGGTAAATAAGCCTATAACCGTGACGAAGAAAATTGATCGCCAGCCTAAAGAATCTGCAATCACTCCTGCAATGAGCGGAGATAATGAAAGCCCGGCGTAAACGGCTCCGACTGCAAAACCAATAGCAGATGCGCGTTTTTCTTTGTCGATTTTGTCAACAAGCAGCGCCATTGAGCTGCAAAATACCATCGAAAGACAAATTCCTTGCATGACTCGAGCAAATAACAGAATGCTGAAAGTCGGGCTTAAAGGGACGGCAAGAGTTGCAGCTGAAGCTAAAAGACAGCCTGAAAAATAAAGATTTCGATAACCGAAAAAATTGGCAAGAGCGGTTGCCGGCAGTAAAAAAGATGCCGTCGCAATCATGTAAACGTTCATTACCCATGTGATGTTTTCAGGAGATGTTGCATATTCAGAGGAGAGCGCGGGAACGGCGATATTAAGCGAGTTTCCCATAAAGGGACAAAAAAATTGGATTAAGCATACGCTTAAGATTAGAAGTCTTTGCTGCATTTATTTCTCCGAATTTCGTCGGGGGACAATTATGCCTTTCTTTTATGTATTGTGCATATTATTTAAAGGCAATTTTTGAAAAAAAAAGAAACTCCCCGATGAAAGGAAGTTTCTTTAATTCCGGAGTTAATGTTTAAAAGCAGAATTTATTTGATAAGTCCGATGTTTAAGAGTTTTTCTTTTAAAAGTTCCTTCTTTTCCTCCGGCAAAGGTAAAGACGGCGGCAGCACTACGGTGCTGATGTCTTTTAAAGCACAGAGTTTGGTTGCCTCCTTGACGACATTGACAAAAGGATTGTCCAGTGCGTACAGATCGGGCATTTTCATCAATGTGGCGAAAGTTTTACAGGCATTTGCAATATCGCCTTCTTTAAAATATTTATAAGTAGCAACTGAGTAATAAGGGGCAAAGTTGCCGCTTGCCGAAATCATGCCGGCACCGCCTGCCATAAGATTGGTAAGGAAGTGATTGTCAAAACCGTTGAAGACGGCAAAGTCGGGTTTAACTGCACAGACAGTATTAATCATGGATGTGATATGTCCGATGCTGTCGATGGTTTCTTTAATGCCGACGACGTTTTGGTTATTAACTACGACTTCTTTAACGAATTCAGGATCAAGATCTTGCCCGGTAAGTCCCGGGAAGTTGTATAAGATAAGCGGAAGAGGGGCGATATTTTTTGCTATTTGTGAAAAATAGTTTAAAAGCTTTTCGCGACTTACTTTCCAATAATAAGGGTTAATTGCAACTACTCCGTCGGCACCGCATTCTTTGGCATGAACTGCAAGGTCGACAGCTTCACGCATGTTGGTTGATCCGACACCGATAAGTACTTTTACGCGTTTGTTGACGTACGGCACGACAAATTCGGCAACTTCCTTTCTTTCCGCGGCGGACATTTGTGAAAACTCCCCGCCCGTGCCCAAAAAGAATATGCCGTTTACTCCGTTCTCAATTAAAAAGTCGATTTGCTTTTTATAGCTTTCTTTATCGATTTTAAAATCAGGAGTAAAGAAAGAAGAAATCGGCGGAATGATGCCTTCAAAAGCGCGTTCCATAGTAACTCCCCTTATGTAAGATTTTATTTCAATATATGGAACAATAATTCTATATATTGAAATAGTCAAATAAAAGATAAAAAAAGTTACGTGACGATCACGCTTTAAATCAGAATTTGATTTGTGTGTTGGGTTTTAGTCTGATGCTTTAAGACTAATAGCTGCGGCTGCTTCTTTAAGACGTTCGACAAATTTTTCCATAGGCATTTTGTCATACTGCGCTAATACGCCTGACATGCTGATTGCTGCAAGCAATTCACCTTTGCGATTTAATATCGGGGCAGCAAGACAAAATATCCCTTTGGCATCTTCTTCATCGTCTATGGCATAACCGCGGTCTTTTATTTCTTTTATCTGTTCAAACAAAAGCTTATCGTCGGTTATGGTATTCGGAGTAAATTTAGGTAAAGGCTGCTGCAGGGCAAGCAGTTCCCGGGCTTTTTGCTCGGGAGAAAAAGATAAGAATATTTTTCCTAAAGCAGAACTGTTAAATGAGAGTCTTTTTCCGATCCAACTGTTGATGATTACGGGATAAGAACTTTCTATTTTAAGTAAGTAGACAGGATTGGTTCCTTCAAGGATACCAAGATGACATGTCAGATCCGTATCATCTCTAAGCTTCTTTAGAACCGGCAGGGCAAATTCCTTTATATCAAAATGGGCAAAGGCATAACTGCCGATTTCATAAAGCCTAAGGCCAAGATCGAATTTATCATGATCCTGCCGCAGCAACTTATGCGCAAGCATGCTGTTTAAAAGTGTCGAGGTCGAGCTTTTGGGTAAAGCCAGACTTTGGTAGATGGTACTGAACGTCTGCGGACCGTTATGGGCGATAAAATCTATGATAAGCATGATTTTATCAAGAGCTGGAGTGGCAGTTTTAACCGTCGTAGTACTCATATATTTCAACCTGATTTAAGACACTTATAGAATATATCTTACTCACTTGACCGAAGAGAATCAAAGGAGTGAATTGATTCTGTTAAGCGCCTTTTGGTATTTGACTTTAATTTTCACCTACCTTTCTGCTGGTTAAATCAGGGGCGAAAGTCGGAGACAATTTCAGAGCAAGCTCTTTTACCGCACTTATAGTGCGATTATGTTCTTTTTCTTTTAAATAACATAGTGCCACGTTAAATCCGGTGTCGGGTAAAGTTTTTAAAATGTTAACGTCATTTTTAAACGGTGACAGGTCAAGTACGAGTTTAGGAACAATAGAAACCCCGAAGCCTAAAGCAGTCATGCTTACAATTGATTCATGTCCTGCAATTTCCGCATAAGTAATGGGTTTAATTTTTTGTTTTTTAAAGAACCTGTCGACCTCGGTTTTAAGCTGTCCTTTTTCAGGCATGATAAAGGGTACTTTACTTAAATTCGGGTTTTC
>CALUNK010000127.1 GCA_944321985.1 Candidatus Methanomethylophilaceae archaeon | reverse complement strand
CAGTTGGCCAAACTGCGCACCGCCGGAAAGGTGTCCGGCGCTGCCAGGGAGCTCGGCCTCTCCATGGTCAAGGAGGGTGTCAAGCTGTACGATGTCGCCCAGGAAGTAGAGGGCTACATCCGCGAACACGGGTGCGGTCTGGCCTTCCCCTGCAACATCAGCATAAACGAAATCGCGGCGCATTACACGCCAAGCTGCACGGACAAGAGCGTTTTCCACATCGGAGACGTAGTCAAGGTCGACTGCGGCGCGGAGCTGGACGGGTACGTCGGCGACACCGCCGGCACCGTCGAGGTCGGCACAAACACTTACAGGGACCTGGTCGAGGTCTCCAAGACCGCCAGGAACACCGTCGCGGAGTTCATCGGTGACGGGGTCCCGCTCGGAGAGATCGGGCGTGCGGTCCAGATGACCATCGAGGGGAAGGGTTTCCACCCCATCGTCAATCTCTGCGGTCATCAGATCGAGCAGTACAACCTCCATGCGGGAATGTCCGTCCCCAACTACGCCAGCGGGGAGGAGACGCAGATCAAGGCGGGTATGACCATTGCCATCGAGCCCTTCGCCACCAATGGCAGGGGAGAGGTCAAGAACGGCAAACCTGGCAACATCGTCAGGATCCTGAGGGAGAGGCCGATCGCCGACCCCAAGACACAGGAGTTCTTCGATTACGTGAAAGGGGAGTTCAAGTCTTTCCCGTTCTGCGCCAGGAGCTGTGACTTCCCCGATGCGGAGAAGCATGTCAGGACGCTTATCAGACACGGCGTTCTCTCGAGCTACGCACAGCTCGTCGAGGTGGAGGGGGGCATAGTCTCCCAGCACGAGTACACGTTCTACATCGATGGAAAGCGCGGTGAGGTCACCACCCTTCCGTAAACGTTTTCAACCAAATCACTTTCCTCATCCTCCAAGCTGGGGTAGCCGAGCCTGGTCAAAGGCGAGGGACTCAAGATCCCTTACCGTAGGGTTTCAAGGGTTCGAATCCCTTCCCCAGCACCAATGATTCTTAGAAGATGTGCAATCGCATCAGGATGTTGTAGGTATGCGATCAGCATAATGTGTGCTGATCATCCGCATCTGCAGAATCGCTGCCGAATGCTAGGCGCTCTATAACCGGCAGGGAGCTAAGACGGACGCGAACACCTGACGGCTGTTCAGATCGGATCATGCCTCTCATTTCCGCGTATGATGCTGTCCACCTCCAGAAGGCGGATGGTGACATCCTTTCCCTTGGGCGTGATCTCAAGCTTCATCGCACGGGTGTTGGGGTCCCTATACTGTTTTATGAGCCCCGCCTGCTCCAGCATGGCGAACTTGTCCGGCATGCGATCGTTGTTTGCGATGGTCTCGTAGATCTCCATGCGTGTGCAGACTCCCTTCTCATTCAGCATGGCGAGGATGGCGAAGAGATGCTTTTTCTGGAACATCCCCAATCCTGCATCGGTGTCCCATGCCCCGTATCCCGTCATGGGCCTCTGTACACTCTCTTATGTTATAACGTCGACTCCGTTCAAAAATGGGTAGATGTGAACTGTATGCAGTATACACCAATCAGTACCTGTATAATACCAGACACCTTATGTTCAATTTTATGGAAATCTCATGGATTCTGTTGGTGATAGCCGGGTTGATGGAGCCTTGCTGGGTCTACACCATGGAGAGGTCTGACTGTTTCAGGAGACCAGGGATGGCCCTCCTCACAGTGGCTCTCATCGCAATCGACCTATACATCCTATCTGTGGCCATGGGCCCCATAGGGTCAGGTACTGCCTACGCTGTGTGGGCCGGCATAGGTGCCGTGTGCACTTTCGTCATGGGTGCAGTGGTGTATCGGGAACGTGTGTCCTCTGCGAGGGTGATGTGCATCGTGTCGATACTCATCGGTATAGTCGGTCTCCATCTGGTTTCAGGAGGTCACTGACATGTCCAACAACAGAGGTTGGACTGTAATCCTGGTAGCAGGCCTTCTGGAGGTCGTCTGGGCTACGGCGATGGGGTATTCCGAGGGGTTCACGATCCTTCCATACACGTTGATGACAGTGTTGTTTCTGGCTCTGAGCACCTATATGCTATCCCGTGCTCTGGACATGGGTGTGCCTGTAGGGGTCGCCTATGCCGTATGGGTCGGTATAGGCTCCGTAGGGACGGTGATGCTGTCGGTGGCTCTCGGCAACGAGGTCATGACCGTCGCCCATGCGGTTCTTGTCATGATGATCATCCTCGGGGTCGTGGGACTGCAGGTCACAGGAAATCATGAGGTGGACACCGGGCGGGAGTGAACCGTCAGGAAAATTTTTTCCCGCCGGTCACCTCCTTGACCGGTCGGGTCCCGCATCTCCAAATCGTTGAGTGGCAGTGCCAGATGTACGGACTTAGGGCCCCGCAGGCTGTTTTCCGCGACTGTGTTGCTTTCCCGTCACACGTTCGATCGCTATCTCATAGACGCCCGTGTTCGATACCCTCTTGTCGTCGATCGGGATGGATGAGAGGCCGGGGGTGAATTTCTCTGCGAATGCCATAAGCACCCTCATCTTCAGTTCTGGATCGTCTACGGGTTTGATTCTCCCATGCACTATCACTGATCTGAACACGGTCTCGGTATTGCAGGGGGAATCACCGGTGTCCCCGTAGCCGTCCACATCATAGAATGTCATGCAGCATCTGGGATCCCTGGCTATGTTGGACACCCTGGTTCCCCTGGGTCTCCCATGAACATATATCCTGTCGTCCAAAAACACGTGGTTCACTGGTGTGGCGTACGGGTATCCGTCTTCATCGTTAGTACACAGCACCCCGTTTTCCAGAGATGTGATCAGTCCGAATGCGTCTTCTTCGCTCATAGCGTACTTCTGCATCCTGGGTTCCATAGCATGTCAACACTCAACCCCCTATTTCATCGCTGTGATGGAACATGTATGTTTCATCTCGACAGGTCACTCGTAAGTCTATCGATTACACATCATACATCGATCGACCCTTTCCTGCGCGTCTATATGGGGGGTGTCATCTTTATAAACGATAAGGGTATCCCAGCTCTGCGCAAACTCGGGACCCGCCCCTCAACACGGATGGGCGACAATCGAGAGCACCTCCCCGTCGGGATCGGTGCTTGTGCTTAACCCGCTACGGCGGAGAGCATTTGCGGAGGTTTAGCATCATGGCTAAGAAGAAAGAGCAGAAGCAGACGGAGGACGAGAACTTCAACTTCATCGTCCGTATCGTCAACACTGACATCGACGGTCAGAAAAGGACCGTCGTCGGACTCCAGAGCATCAAAGGAGTCGGAAAGAGAGTCGCCCAGATTGTCGCCAAGAAGGCCGACGTCGACCCCACCGTCAAGATGGGTTCCCTGTCCGACGAGAAGGTCAAGGAGATCGAGGCACTCGTCAAGTCCTACGTCGAGTACGCGCCTGCCTGGGCAATCAACAGGCAGATGGACTACGAGACCGGTGCCGACATGCACCTGTTCGGAAACGACCTGGACATCATCCAGAAGGA
>CALUNK010000126.1 GCA_944321985.1 Candidatus Methanomethylophilaceae archaeon | reverse complement strand
CACATCGACCTCGATGCCACCGAATTCGGCAAGCACAAGCATCCCGCGGTCAACCTCCAGTGCGACTCCGCGAAGACCGTGCGCATGCTGATCGAAGCTCTGAAGCCCTCGTACTCCCCCAACATGGACTGGGCGGACAGGGCGAGGACATTCAAGCAGCACTGCGCCTGCGACCCGGACTTCGATTGCACACCCATCGTACCCCAGAAGGTCATGCACGGGATCAACGAGTTCATCGGCGACGACACCATCGTCACCACCGACGTGGGTCAGAACCAGATGTGGGCGATGCACTTCCTGGACATCGAGAAACCCCGCAGGTTCCTCTCCTCGGGTACATTCGGCACGATGGGATACGGGCTCCCCGCCGCCATAGGAGCCAAGGCGGCAAGGCCTGACATGAACGTCATGGCCATCACCGGTGACGGCGGACTGCAGATGGTCATGCAGGAGCTGGCAACCTCTCTGGCCGAGGACCTGCCAGTGACCGTGGTCCTGCTCAACAACGGCACCCTGGGCATGGTCAGACAGTGGCAGAAGCTGTTCTGGCACGAGCGCTATTCCGCCACAACCCTGAGATGCGACCCGGACTTCGTCAAGCTCGCCGAGTCCTTCGGCGCCAAGGGCATCAAGGTCGAGAGGCCCGGCGAGATCGCCGACGCCCTCAAAGAGGCTCGCGACTGCGGAAGGACCTGCATAGTGGACATCACCGTGGACCCTGACGAGCACGTACTCCCCATGATTCCCGCGGATCCGAAGGAGGACATCGTCATGGGTCGCTGCGGGTTCAGAATTTGAACGGGGGCCACCCCCCCCCCACCATCCGCCTTGCGGGTACTGGATTCGTCCCGGACGGTGCCAACCCGCACCACGGGATGACTTCCACAACGATCGTATGACAAAATCCCAACAAATGGACGTTGTTTCATCCCTTTTTACGTCGTTTCCCGTATGAGCCACGCCATACAGGCGTAATCGCAAAGAAGCATCTTTTATGGAGGTCGTGCATAATCGGCCCATGGACCTCGAGCAGAGCGTTCTAGAGAGGATTGTGCCCCATCCCGACGTTGTTTCATCCATACGGGAGCGCGCCGACCGCCTGAAGAGTATTGTTGAGGACTACATCGCATCCCACGGCATCGAGGTCGAGGCAAGGTTCGCGGGGTCCTTCTCGAAGGGGACGTTCCTGTCGGATCCGGATCTGGACCTGTTCTTGATGTTCCCTGACACCGTGTCCGAACAGGAGATGAGACTCATCGGCCTCCAGGCCGGGGAGGACATCCTGCATGGCATCCGCATGTTCTCGGATCACCCCTACACGAGGGGAAACTTCGAGGGCTTGGACGTCGACATGGTCCCCTGCTTCCACATCGACAGCACCGCCCATCTCAAGAGCGCAGTGGACCGCACACCGTTCCACACCGACTTCATCAACTCCCACATAGACGACGAGGGCAGGAACCAGATCCGCCTGCTGAAGAAGTTCATGAAGGGGATCGGCACATACGGCGCGGAACAGGACTCCAGAGGGTTCTCTGGATACCTGTGCGAGCTCCTCGTGATCAGGTTCGGATCTTTCCGCGGCGTTCTGGAGGCCGCATCCCACTGGAGGGCTGGGACCGTGATCGCCGTGAAGGGCAGCGGACCCGAGATCATCGCGCCGATTGTTGTGTACGACCCTGTGGATCCCAAGAGGAATGTGGCCTCGGCAGTCCATCTGGACACCCTTTCGATGTTCGTATTCGCCGCCAGATCCTACCTGGCGGAACCGAGGATGGAGTTTTTCTTCCCGAACCAGAGGACCCCGATGTCCGCGGACGAACTCCGTGAGACCATCGAGATCCACGGGAGCAGACTCGTAACGACCATCTTTGACAGACCGAGGGCGATCGAGGACAACCTTCACTCCCAGCTCTGGAAAACCCAAACTGCCTGCGTGCAGAAGCTGAACGATTTCGGGTTCGGAATGCTCCGCGCCGTGCACAGGATGGATGACGACAAGATGACGGTGGTGTTCGAAATCGAACGCGACGTGCTCCCGAAGACGTTTAGACATGAAGGGCCCCCGGTGTGGGTGAACTCGGATTCCTTCATGGAAAAATGGAAGAACAGCCCCTACGGGGACCCGTTCATCGACGACGGGAGATGGAGGGTCCTGTCCGAGCGCCAGTACAGAACCGCGGACGACATGCTCGTAGGAGAGGCGCCCATGGCGGGCGTCGGAAAAGAATTGGACCTCGGTTCGATGACGGCCCTGGACCACGAAGGGACGCTGTCCGCCATCGATCCGCTACTCCTGACAGAGCTGTTGGACCCGAAGATGCCCTGGGAGATCTGAGATTGAACGTCTCCAGACCAAAAGCACTTTAACCCCTGGAGGATACGCATCCTTCAGTGGGCCTGTGGGTTAGCTTGGTATACTTGCGGCTTTGGGAGCCGTTGACCCCGGTTCAAATCCGGGCTGGCCCACCATCTTATTCCCTTTTAATCTGTGGCCTTATAGGCTGAAAATTCTGCATATTCTTGTATTTTGGCATAGCATCCGCT
>CALUNK010000125.1 GCA_944321985.1 Candidatus Methanomethylophilaceae archaeon | reverse complement strand
CACCTTTCCGGTGGTGATGGCGGATTTCAATGCCCTGCTGATGTCGATTTTCTCATCGCTCATTCTTCATCCCCCTTTTTCTTGGGTGTGTAAATCAGGTTTACGGCTCCGGTACCTAGCGTTACCGGCTGACCGACTATGATGTTCTCGGTGACTCCCTCTAGGTGGTCCACCTCACCCACCATAGCTGCGTGCAGAAGATGCGCGGCTGTGATCTCGAAAGCCGCCCTGGCAAGAACCGAGGACTTCTTTCCGGACACTCCGTGCCTTCCGATCGCCTTGACGTATCCGTCGTTGGTCATGAGGTCGGCCACAAGCATGATGTGCCTGATGTCGACGTCCAGACCAGCCTCTCCGAGGGTTCCCATGGCCTCGTGGATGATGGAGTTCCTGGCCGCCTCGATTCCGAGGACGTCCGCTACCTCCAGGATGCTGTTCGTCATGACGTTGTCGGCATCCACTCCTTCGACCTTGAGCACCTCCTTGAGGTTGCTGCCCTCCGTGACGATCTTCCAGGAACCTTCGGTCTTGGAGAGAACGGCACGGGTGATGTTGTCGATCCCTTTGATCTTCGCGCCCTTGATGGCGTCGAACATCGTCTGCAGCTTCTTGTAAGACGGCTCGTCGGAGTTGATGACCACGTCGTAGCCCTCGGTGGTGACCATCCCGCGGACCGCCTTGACCTTGTTCAGTCTGTCGACCAGTTCCTCTGTGGTGATTCCCCTGGCCTCCATCTTGCGTGCGTCCGGCTTGACGATCAGTCTCATGTTGGTGATGTCTGTCTCGACGCCCGCGATGTCAAGCAGCGTGGTCATCTCGATGTTGGACGCCACGTACTTGGCAATGTTCTCGTCCTCCGCCGCTGTGCCGGTGAGGGGGATGTTCATCGAAGGCGTACTGGGCACGCGCCTCGCATCCACGATCTCGATCAGCCTGGGCAGACCCTGGGTAACGTTGATGTTTGCGACTCCCGCGTAGTGGAAGGTACGCATGTTCATCTGGGTACCGGGCTCTCCGATGGAGTGCGCCGCCATGACTCCCGCGGACTCGTTCTGGTCCATCAGGTGGGCGGTGTACATCCTGTTGGCGGTGGTTATGAGCTTCTCGCAGATCTCGTCGCTCAGGTCGGCGTTCTCGATGCGCTTCGCGATGTCGACGATGATCTTCATCGGAAGGTGGACGTCCAGCCTCTCGGCGATGGCCTTAAGCCTGAGCTCCCCCTCGTTGTACTGGTAGAAGTTGGTGATCTCCTCCATGGGCTCCACGGGGACCACCTCCTCCACCTCCTTCTTCACCTTGGAGGATGACGCCGGCCTCTTTCCGATCTTGGCCAGGACGGACCTCGCCTCGTCCTCCATTAGCCCGAGCTCGACGAGCTCGGCCTCCCCTGCGTTGCTGATGGCGCTCAGGGAGTTGTACTTCGTGAGCAGCAGTGCGGCAGTCTCCTCGCTGACGTCCCTGTTGATCAGAGCCTTCATCGTGTCCTTTCTTGCCATTATCACTCACCTCCGCCTTCGAAGTCCATGTCGATGTCGTCGTACTCCTCGCTCTCCTCGTCCTCGATGTACTCCATCTCGTCCTTCTCGAGCGATCCGTAGTCTCCTCCGACATCCTTGGTGTCGATGTGCAGGAGCTCGTCGGCCTGATCCCCGAGGACCTCGGCGAACAGGTCATCGAGGTCGATGGCCTTGCCCCTCACGGTCCTGGCGGGATCGACCCCGTCCTCTCCGTACCTGAACTGGACGACGGTCCCAATTGTGTTCCTGACTGTTCCGTCCGCTGTGAGCTTCAGGTCCTCCAGTGCGGAGACGAGCCTCCTCTGCATGTATCCGGACCTGGATGTCCTGACCGCGGTATCGACCAGTCCCTCCCTTCCTCCCATTGCGTGGAAGAAGAACTCGGTGGGCGAGAGTCCGGACTTGTAGGAGTTGGAGCAGAATCCCCTGGCGTAGGCGCCCAGGTCCCCTTTCTCGAAGTGGGGCAGTGTCCTGTTCCAGTATCCTCTTGCCAGCCTCTCTCCACGGACGGCCTGCTGACCGACGCAACCCGCCATCTGGGACAGGTTGAGCATTGATCCACGGGCACCGGCCTTGGCCATGATGACCGCGGGATTGTTCATTCCGAGGTGCTTTCCGGCAATCTTACCGGCCTCGTCACGCGCGTTTCCGAGAACGCTCATGACGCTGACCTCCAGGGTCTCCCTCAGGGAGCGCCCGGGCATCTGCTCCAGCGTCCCGTCCTGGTATGACTCCACCAGTTCGGTCACCTTGTTGATGCAGTCCTGGGTGTTGTTGTTGATCTGGAGCGCCGCCTCTTCGGGGATGTCCTCGTCGCCGATTCCGGTGGAGAACCCGTGGTTCATCAGGGCACCGAGAGCGAGCCTGGTGACCTGGTTGATGAACTTGGCCGCGCGGTCCGCACCGTAGTCCCTGGCAATCCTGTCGAGGATCTTTCCCTTGCTGTTACCGATTCCCTTGACGTCGATGGTTCCGCAAATGAGTTTACCGTCACGGATCTTGACGTAGGCGTCGTACTCGCACTCCTCCTTCTTGCACTGCTTGCAGTTCTGGCAGATGTTCGCCTTGAA
>CALUNK010000124.1 GCA_944321985.1 Candidatus Methanomethylophilaceae archaeon | reverse complement strand
TTTCCCTACACGACGCTCTTCCGATCTAAGATGCTCTCGGACAGAGCCGCTTCGACGCCTGACGGGAAATGGGTGGACGTCCGCGACTACGACCCGTCCAAACTAGCGGAGCGCAGGGATCCGACGCTGCAGGAGCTCGATACGGCCTGCCCCGATAGACCGATGTGCCTTCACCATGTGTCCGGGCATCTTGGCCTCTTCAACTCGACCGCAATGAAGGAGCTTGGGATTGATTCTTACCGCCTGGAGGAGGGGCCGTTCATATCGGCGATACAGAAAATTCCGGCAGGTTCGCCAGAAGACGTCTACCGTGTCCTGCTGGATGCCCAGGAGCGCTTCGCCTCGTACGGGATCACCACCGCGCAGGAGGCACTGATCAAGAAGGAAATGGTGCCTCTAGTAAAGCCGCTCATCGACTCACCGGACTTCTGGATCGATGTGATGGGATTCGTGGACGCCGCCCATCGCCAGGAGGTGCTGGACATGCTCGGGTTCCCCGCAGGCGAATGGAAGGGACATCTGAAGGTCAAGGGTGTCAAGATACTGCTGGACGGGTCCCCGCAGGGCGGGACAGCATGGATGGTGCAGCCGTACCTGGACGGACACAACGGATCCGCCACGGTCAGAATCGACGACATGCACCGGTACCTGAAGGAGGCCTCTGAGCTCGGCCTGGAGGTGGCTGTCCACTGCAACGGTGACTCCGCATGCATTGCTCTGGTAGAGGAGGCTGAGAAGGTGGCTGCTGAGACAGGGCTTGAACAGCACATCGTCATGGTCCACGCACAGTTTCTGCCCACGGACCTCATGGACCGTATGAAGGCCATCGGGATGGAACC
Organism: Candidatus Methanomethylophilaceae archaeon; assembly: GCA_944321985.1. Taxonomy (GTDB): domain Archaea; phylum Thermoplasmatota; class Thermoplasmata; order Methanomassiliicoccales; family Methanomethylophilaceae; genus Methanoprimaticola. The sequence continues at coordinate 1,786 of CALUNK010000124.1, read as the reverse complement.
GTCGTTCTTCGTATCGCACACATGGTACTGGGGCGACCTCTATGTAGAACTGCTCGGACGCGACAGGGCTGACCGCCTTAGTCCCTGCGGCACCGCCCTGTCAAAGGGCATGAGGATCACTGTCCATCAGGACGAGCCGGTTCTGGAGCCGTGGCCGATGGATTCCGTGTTCTGCGCGGTGAACAGGGTCACCGAGAACGGAGACGTCCGCGGTGAGAACGAAAGAATCGGCATCATGGACGCCCTGAGGGCAGTGACTATCGGCTCGGCGGGACAGAACCGCGAGCCGGGCATCGGCGAGATAAGGGAGGGCTGTTTCGCTGACCTCATCATCCTGGACCGCAACCCGCTGGAGTGCAAACCGTCGGAACTCAGAGAAGTTAGCGTGCTGGAGACAATCAAACACGGAAAGACAGTGTACAAAGCCGAGAACGCTTCATGAGAAATTGTAAAATGAGTGCGGACGCCGGGATTCGAACCCGAGTTCTAACCTTGGCAAGGTTAAGTGATAACCAGCTACACTACGTCCACACGTGGTAAGCTCGGGATATAGTGATTGGATATAAAGATATCGGATGATGCAATAATCACACGAATCCTGCCCTGCCCCGACGGAGGGATGCGTCCGGCATACGCGTGAGACCTGGGAACGTATCGCATCCCGTGGATCGACGGAGACGGAAAGCCGATCCCACCTGGAAAGGATCGAAACCAACCGTGATGTTGGGCGGTCGGCCGGGCATTCCGTTGGGCCACCCTTCGAGCCGTCTCCTTCTTATCCTATTTAAAAAATATTTATAAACAACCTCAGGGTACGCTTCATCGAAAAAGGAAAGTCGTCTGGGTCGTGTCCCAGGCAGAGTTTCAGATCAGTGATTTGCATGATCTCTAAATTCACAGACATCGGCATCCCTGAGGATGTCGCCAAAGCTATGGATGACATGGGATGGGAGGAACCCACCCCCATCCAGGTCAACTCGATCCCGCTCGGACTCAAAGGCGTCGACATGTTCGGCCAGGCCCAGACTGGTACCGGGAAGACCGGTGCGTACGGATCCATCATCCTCGGAACGATCGAGGCCGGAAGAAAGGTCCCCTCCGCGATAGTCCTCGTACCCACGAGGGAGCTGGCAAACCAGGTGTCCGGGGAGCTCACCAAGCTCGCGAAGTACTCCGGGCACGTCTGCCTGCCCATTTACGGCGGCGCAAGCATCGAGGGACAGATAAAGAAGCTGCAGCAGGGCTGCGACATTGTCGCCGGGACCCCTGGACGCGTCAGGGACATGATTAACAGGGGAGTCCTGAACCTCACCGAGGTCTCCGTCATGGTCCTCGACGAGGCCGACAGGATGCTGGACATGGGTTTCATCGAGGACATCGAGTACATACTCAAGGCTATGCCCGAGGAGAGACACACGATGCTGTTCTCCGCGACCATGCAGGAGAACGTCAAGCAGCTCGCGTTCGATTACATGCACAACCCCAAGGAGGTGTCCGTATCCCAGGACGAGGTCGTCCTGGACCTGACCAAGCAGTACTACATCTCGGTCGGAAGGAGGAACAAGTCCTGGGCGCTGTGCAGAATACTTGACATCGACCAGCCTAAGGCGATCATCTTCTGCCAGACCAAGAAGATGGTCGACGTCCTGGACGAAAGGCTCACCAGCCTGGACTACAAGGTCGAGGCGATCCACGGCGACATGCCCCAATCCAAGAGGGAGAAGGTCATGTCCGACTTCAGGGAGGACAAGACCGACATCCTCATCGCCACCGACGTCGCCGCCAG
>CALUNK010000123.1 GCA_944321985.1 Candidatus Methanomethylophilaceae archaeon | reverse complement strand
CGGCCTTCTTGTCCTTCATCACCTTGGCCAGGGCGCCCTCAGGCCAGGTCCTGAACACCTGGGGCATGGCGCATCCTGCCTTGATTCCCTCGGCGCGGAGCTGATCGACGGTCTCCTTCATGGTTCCGAAGGAGGAACCGAGGATGACCGCGATGAACTCTGCGTCGTCGCACATGTACTCGTCCACCAGGTGGTACTCCCTGCCGGTCATGTCGGCGAACTCCTTGAACACCTCCTCGGCGACCTCCAGTGCCTTGTTCATCGCGAGCACCGACTGGTACTTGTGGGGGTAGTAGAAGTCCGGTCCGTCCATGTTACCGTGGGAAACGGGGTGCTTGTAGTCGAGCAGGGGGTACAGCGGCTCGAACTCGCCGACGAAATCCCTGACGTCCATGGTCTCGACCATGGTCATCCTCTCGATGGCGTGGGACAGGATGAACCCGTCCAGGTTCACAAGGCAGGGGAGCTGGACGTCGTGGTGCTCCGCGATCCTGGGGGCGATGATGGAGTTGTCGTACGCCTGCTGGACGTTCTCGGAGAACAGCTGGAGCCATCCGCAGTCGCGCGCGGACATGGCGTCCCCGTGGTCGTTGTTGATGTTGATGGGACCAGAGACCGCCCTGTTGGCGACGGCCATGATGATCGGGACCCTCATGGCGGCGGTGATGGGCATCATCTCCCACATGTAGGCCAGTCCCTGGGATGCCGTGGCCGTGAAAGTCCTGGCTCCGGCGGAGGACGAGGCGGTGCACAGGGTCAAGGCGGAGTGCTCGGACTCCACGCAGACGAACTCGGTGGTGACCTCCCCGTTGGCGACGTACTCGGCGAACTTCTCAACGATGATTGTCTGAGGGGTGATGGGGTACGCGGCGCACACGTCGGGGTCGATCTGCCTCCATGCCAGTGCGACTGCGTTGTCTCCGTTGATTGCGATGTCGTGTGTCATCCTCACTCCTCCTTCATTGTGATGGCCTTCTTGGGACAGACCTTGGCGCATATGCCGCAGCCCTTGCAGTGGCTCATCTTGATGCCGGACATCTTGTCGTCCCTGAAGACGATGCTGTTGTCGGGACAGTAGATCCAGCATGTGTAACAGTCGATGCACTTGTCCTGGTCGACGACCGGGACGTAGCTCCTCCAGTCCCCAGTGGGGAAGTTCTCGGAGGAACCGGCCTTGACGATGCGGCCTCCGACGACCAGGTCCTTGATGTTAGCCAATGCCATTTCACTGCACCTCCTTGTATCCTCTCTTGAGACCGGAGAGGTTCTTCACGATGACCTTGTCGGAAAGCTTTCCGGTGAACTTGGTCGTGATCTGGTCCTCGAGCTGGTCGTAGGGGACGATGTCGACGCACTTGATGAGAGCGCCGAGCATGACCGTGTTGACCATCGGCTTGCCGATCTCCTCGATGGCGATCCTGTTGGCGTCGAGGGTGTGACACTGGACATCCGTCATGAGGGCGTCCTGGAGCTCCTTGGGGGTCCCCGTGTAGTTGGCGAGGATGATGGAGTCCTTCTTGATGCCCCTGGTGACGTCGACTTTCCCTACGAGAGTTCCGTCCATGATGATGACGACGTCGGGTTCGTAGACCTGGCTGTGGACCCTGATGGGTGTGTCGGCGATCCTGGTGAAACCCCTGATGGGTGCTCCCATCCTCTCGGGTCCGAACTCAGGGAAGGCCTTGACGTACATTCCCGTGGCGATGGCAGTCTCGGCGAGGATCTCGTTCGCTGTGACGACACCCTGTCCGCCCCTCCCATGCCAGCAAATCTCCATGTGCATTGGTACCACTGAGATTCCGTATAGTGACAATCATTTAAACTCTTTGTAGCATCCGAAGATAAATTCCCATTTTTTGAAACGATTCCATGCTTTTTTGTATGGAATTCGTAGTAGAAATTCTGATTTCGTAGAACTATGGCTGGAAATCGCAGAAGGGGCGCCGTGACCCTCCGGCCCCTTCCCCCTTTAGTTATAGAAAAAATAAAAGGAGTGAACTTATACTGAAGTCCAGTTGGGTCTAATGGCCGAATCCAAACCGATTCAAGTTCACAGGGATTGCCATGGATAAGAAGATCGTGGATGTTAACGAACTGCACGTGGAAGACATACCCATCGTCGGAGGAAAAGGCGCAAACCTCGGCGAACTCACCAACGCCGGATTCCCGGTCCCCGAGGCATTCGTCCTCACCACCACCGCCTACGACTACTTCGTCCAGAGCAGCAACCTCATGGATAAGATCGCCAAAGAGCTCGCCGGAATCGACAGGAACTCCGACGACAGCCTCGCCGCCGCCTCTGAGAAGATCAGAGCGATGTTCGAGGAGTGCGACATCCCGAAGGATCTGAAGAAGGACATCGTTTCCAAGTACAGGATCCTGATCCCCAAGGGGAAGGTCGGATTCGTGGCCGTCAGGTCCAGCGCAACCGCGGAGGACCTGCCTGACGCGAGCTTCGCCGGACAGCAGGAGACGTACCTCAACGTCCGTGACGAGGAGGACCTCTTCGACAAGATCAGGAAATGCTGGTCCTCGCTCTTCACCGCGAGAGCCATCGCCTACCGTGAGAAGCAGGGGTTCGCCCACGAGGACGTCAAGCTTGCCGTCGTCGTCCAGAGGATGGTCAACTCCGAGTTCTCCGGGATCATGTTCACCGTGGACCCCAACAGCGGGGCCAAGCAGATCGTCAT
>CALUNK010000122.1 GCA_944321985.1 Candidatus Methanomethylophilaceae archaeon | reverse complement strand
TCGCCGTTGCGCATGTCCATGACCCTGACGCCCTTCGCGTTGCGCCCGGTCTCGCGGATCTCGTCCGTGTCGATGCGGATTATCTTGCCGGAGGCGGATGTCAGCATGAGCTGGTCGCCGTTGTTGACCTTCCTGACGCTCACCACCTGGCCGTTCCTTTCGTCGGTCTTGATTGTGATGACGCCCTTGCCACCGCGCCTGGTCTTGCGGTAGTCGTCGACATCGGAGATCTTCCCGTACCCGTTCTCGGACACCGTCAGGAGCCTGTCTCCGGACTTGACCACGGCCATCGAGACCACGCGGTCGTTGTCGTTCAGGGTCATGCCCTTGACACCCATCGTGTCCCTCCCCGTGGGCCTGGCGTCGGACTCGTCGAACCTCACCGCCTGGCCGTCTGCCGAGGCGATGATGATCTGGTCTGATCCGTCGGTTATTCCCGTCTCGATGAGCTCGTCCCCTTCGTCGAGCTTGATGGCCTTGATCCCCTTCGTCCTGACGTTGCCGTACGCGGAGAGAGCGGTCTTCTTGATCAGCCCGTTCCGGGTGCAGAACACCAGGTACCTGTCCTCGGGGAAGCCCGAGGCGCACACTGTGTTGACCACCTTCTCGCCCTCCTCCAGGTCGGACAGGAGGTTGACGATCGGTTTGCCCTTGGACTGCCTGCTGCCCTCAGGTATCCTGTATCCCTTGAGCCAGTGCAGGCGACCGTGGTTGGTGATGAACATCACATAGTCATGGGAGGATGTCACGAACATCGACGCGACGTGGTCCTCCTCCTTGGTCTGCATGGCCGTCAGGCCGACGCCGCCACGTGACTGCTGCCTGTACGTGCTCAGGGGGATCCTCTTGATGTAGTTGTCAGCCGAGATCGTGATGACCACCTGCTCCCTCGGGATGAGGTCCTCCTCGTCGGTGTCGATAGCGTTGGGATCGATCACGGTCCTGCGGTCGTCTCCGTAGGTCTCCTTCATCTCCCCGGTCTCGGACTTGATGATGGCGAGAACCCTGGACTCGTTAGCCAGGATGTCCCTCAGGTCCTCCATCTGCACCTTCAGCTGGTCGTACTCCTCCCTGATGGAATTGAGCTCCAGGCCGGTCAGCCTCTGGAGCCTCATGTCCAGGATGGCCTTCGCCTGCTCCTCGTCTATCCCGAGAAGGTCCCTCAGCCCCTCGTTGGCCTCCTCCCCGGTCTTGGAGGCACGGATGAGGGCTATGGTCTCGTCCAGCATGTTGATGGCCTTCATCAGGCCCTCCAGTATGTGGAACCTCTTCTCTGCCTGGGCGAGGTCGTACTTCGTCCTGCGGACAACGACGTCCTTCCTGTGGGAGATGTAGTGGGTGATGAGCGCCTTCAGGCTCAGTGTGGTGGGCCTGTTGTCCACCAGCGCGATGTTTATGATCCCGTAGGTGACCTCCATGTTGGTCTTCTTGAAGAGGTTCTCCAGAACCACGCTGGACAGGGCGTCCCTGTGCAGTTCGATGACGATGCGCATGCCGTGCCTGTCCGACTCGTCGCGAAGGTCGGTGATCCCCTCTATCTCCTTGTCCTTGACGCGCTCGGCGATCTGGGCGATCAGCTGGGCCTTGTTGACCTGGTAGGGGATCTCGTCGACGATGATCCTCTCCTTGCCGTTTTCCATCTCCTCGATGTGGGTGTTGGACCTCACCTTGAGCCTTCCGCGACCGGTCTCGTACGCCGCCCTGATGCCGCCGATGCCGTAGATCGTCCCGCCTGTGGGGAAGTCGGGCCCCTTGACGAACTGCATGAGCTCCTCGAGGGTGGCGTCCGGATGGTCCACGGTGTAGACGATGGCGTCGCAGACCTCCCTGAGGTTGTGAGGCGGCATCTTGGTGGCCATTCCGACTGCGATACCGTCCGACCCGTTGACCAGTAGGTTCGGGAACTTGGATGGCAGCACGGTGGGCTCCTTCAGGGACCCGTCGTAATTGTCCATCATGTCGACGGTGTCCTTGTCCAGGTCCGCCAGCAGGTCGCTTGCCACCTTGGACAGACGGGCCTCGGTGTAACGCATGGCGGCCGGCGGATCACCGTCCACGGAACCGAAGTTACCCTGGCCGTCCACCAGCGGGTACCTGAGCGAGAAGGGCTGGGCCATCCTGACCATTGCGTCGTACGCGGCGGTGTCCCCGTGCGGGTGGTACTTACCCAGGACCTCTCCCACGACGGTCGCGGACTTCTTGTGTGGCCTGTTGTACGCCAGGCCGAGTTCGGACATGGCGTACATGATCTTTCTGTGGACGGGCTTGAGACCGTCCCTGACGTCGGGCAGCGCGCGCCCGACGATGACGCTCATGGAGTAGTCGATGTACGAGCGGTGCATCTCCTTCTCGATGGGCTGGATGATGAGCTTCCTCTCTCCGTCCATGGTATCACACATCCAGGTTGACGACCTCGTGGGCGTGCTCTATTATGTACTCCCTGCGGGGCTCGACGTCGTCCCCCATCAGGACGGAGAACAGCTGGTCTGCGATCATCCCGTCCTCGATGGTCACCTTCTTCATGATCCTGGTCTCCGGGTTCATCGTGGTCTCCCAGAGCTGCTGGGGGTTCATCTCTCCCAGACCCTTGTACCTGGAGACGTTGGCCCCCTGGCCAATCTCCGCGACCGCCGCCGCCATCTCCTCCTCGTTGTAGGCGTAGATCTGCTTCTTGCCCTTGTAGACCCTGTAGAGAGGCGGCATGGCGATGTA
>CALUNK010000121.1 GCA_944321985.1 Candidatus Methanomethylophilaceae archaeon | reverse complement strand
CAAGATGGAGCATCACCGCTGTGGATGACATCATCGGAAAGGACATGCTGAAGACCACGAGGTACTACGACACCATCGACGATTTCAGGATATACCAATGGGAGCAGCTAGACAACAGATGGCTCATCATGCTCATGCCATGTACCTGGAGGTTCGAGCTCATCGAGGCCTGGTATCCCAACACTACCTGGAATCCGATGGGCAAGACCGTCGACATCATATCCGACTGCGAGTTCTTCGACGGAAGGACAGAGTACGCGCACATAGGCGGATGCTACTACGCGTCGAGGATGGCAATCAACGAACTCCTCACCAAGGAGAGGCGCACAGCCGGGGCTGTGATAATGAGGGAGGCGCATCCGGGCTATGTCATGCCGGTGGGCGTCTGGAACGTCAGGGAGAACGTGCGCGCAGCGCTCAAAACGGTCCCATACCACTACGAGAACCTGGACCAGGCCCTGGCCCACGTGGACCGTGTCATGGACATCAAAAGGGACACGTGGATACGGAACTCGGGGGTAATGAGGGACTGGATCGTCCAGAGGAGGATCGAGGACTATTATTGAAACCACTCTGACAGACTTCCTCGAGGGCAGAGGCGAATGGGACGGTGTGTACGAGACCATAGAGTGCAAACGCGCCCTCTCCCCTTCCGGACTTCCGGGAGTGGACTATGCGCTCAACCCATATACGGGGTGTGAGCACGGATGCATCTATTGCTATGCTCCTGGCGTCACACACACCGACCTTCGCACATGGCGCGTCGTCCGTGTCAAGAGGAACATCCCGGGGAGGCTCGCCAGGGAACTGCCTGCAGTGGAGGGTGTCATTGGCCTCGGCACGGTGACCGACCCGTACCAGTACGCGGAGAGGAAGTTCAGACTGACCCAGATGTGCCTCGAGATACTCCATGAGAGGAACCGCAGGGTCCACATCCACACGAAGTCGGACCTCATACTCAGAGACCTGGATCTGCTGATGGACATGGATGTGAGGGTCGGAATGACCATAACGAACATCGACGATCGCGTGTCCAGGATGACCGAGCCCGGTGCTCCCCTTCCGAGAGACCGGCTGAAAGCGCTGAAGGGGCTGGTCGACGCGGGCATAGACTGCTACGTCCTGATCGCACCCGTCATGTCCTCGCTGGAGGGACGCGAACGGAGGCTCCTGGAGGCCGTGGCCGAAACTGGAGCCAGGAGCGTCTTCTCGGACCCACTCAATCTTAGCAACGTCGATCCCTCCAGACTTGAGAGGATGGGCATACGCTCTTCGCCGCTGGCACGTCTCAGGATCGGGGAGATCGGCAGGGAACTCGGCCTCGATGTTTCCGAGTCGTTCGAGAACCGATTGCCAGACCTCTGGCCGTCGTAGTAACCAGTGAATGGTTATATCAAAATGCTTTTATAGAAGGTCTAAATTATCCGAACACAGTAATCAGGAGATTATCCTTATGTACGGAAGCGGAAACCAGCCCGTCATCGTGCTCAAAGAGGGCACCGAGAGGAGCAAAGACAAAGAGGCACAGTTCAACAACATCTCCGCCGCCAAGGCAGTCGCCGACGCGGTCAGGTCCACTCTGGGACCCAAGGGAATGGACAAGATGCTCGTCAACACCATCGGCGACGTCGTCATCACCAACGACGGTGTCACCATCCTGAAGGAGATCGACGTCCAGCACCCCGCCGCCAAGATGGTCGTCGAGGTCGCCAAGACCCAGGACTCCGAGTGCGGAGACGGAACCACCACCAGCGTCGTCCTCGCCGGGGAGCTGCTCAAGCAGTCCGAGGAGCTCATCAACGCCAACGTCCACCCCACCGTCATCACCAACGGATACAAGATGGCCTCCTCCAAGGCAGTTGAGATCCTCAACGAAATCGCCGTCGAGGTCAAATCCGACAAGGTCTTGAAACAGGTTGCCGCCACCGCTCTAACAGGCAAGTCCGTCGGAGAGGAGGAGGAGACCCTGGCAGACATCGTTGTCAAGGCTTGCAAGTCCGTCGAGGAGAACGGCGCCGTCGACACCAAGAACATTCGCATCCAGAAGAAGGTAGGAGGAGTCATCGGTGACACCTACCTCGTTCAGGGAATCGTCGTCGACAAGGAGAAGGTCCACAGCAGGATGCCCACCCATGTTGAGAAGGCGAAGATCGCTCTGTTCTCCTGTCCCCTCGAGATCAAGAAGACCGAGTTCGACGCCCAGATCCAGATCACCGACCCCACCGCCATGTCCTCATTCCTCGCCGAGGAAGAGAACGAGCTGAAGGCCATGGTCGAGAAGATCAAGTCCGTGGGAGCAAACGTCGTGTTCTCCCAGAAGGGAGTCGACGAGCTGGTCCAGCACTACCTCGCCAAGAACGGCATCCTTGGATACAGGAGGCTCAAGCAGTCCGACCTAGAGGCTATCGCCAAGGCCACTGGAGCCACAATCGTCGGAAACGTCCAGGAGCTCACCAAGAACGACCTGGGAACCGCCGGTGCCGTCGACGAGAAACTCGTCGGAGAGGACGGAATGGCATTCATCACCGGATGCAAGAACCCCAAGGCTATCACGATCTTCGTCCGCGGCGGAACCGAGCATGTGCTCGAGGAGGTCGAGAGGGCACTCAACGACGCCATCCGTGTCGTCGGAGTCGCCATGGAGGACGGAAAGGTCGTCGCCGGAGCCGGAGCCCCCGAGATTGAGCTCGAGCTCAGGCTGATGGACTACGCCGCATCCGTTGGAGGAAGGGAGCAGCTCGCCATCGAGAAGTTCGCCAA
>CALUNK010000120.1 GCA_944321985.1 Candidatus Methanomethylophilaceae archaeon | reverse complement strand
ATCAGCAGCGGCATCACCGAACAGTAGAACATGAACAGTCCGACGGCCCTTCCCACCTTCTTCAGATCGTACTCTTGCCTCTCCGATTCTGTCATTGAGTTGACCCCAGCGACCATCCCGATGGCATGGCCTGTCACGAGGGCAATCCCGATGATCAGGAAGAACAGGAAGAGTCCGCCCAGGAGAAGGTAGATCCCAACATCTGAGATCAGTGTGGCGACCAATCCGATCAGGATGAGGGCGGGGCCGAACACCATCGCAACGGCGACCATTGTGCCGTCTTCCATGGATCCCACTCCAGAGATTGTCAGGAACAGGCATCCTCGCTGGGTATGAATTCCGCATCCGGACACCGGTCTCTGAGGATCTCCATCGCGCGCCTCTTGTCGCTGGGCGAGATGCAGATGTAGTGTCCGGTTCCGCGGTCGTACCATATCCTGATGGAGTCGGGGGATGCGCCGTGCATGTTCGAGGCGTACTCCTTCCGTGAATCCTCGACCTTCCAGATCCTGTCGTAGTACGCCGGGGGTTCCGGAGTCGCCAACGGGTTGGACACCGTGACCTTCTCATCGTCGAAGGTGTACCTCAGCATGAACGGGGTCAGTGCGACGAAGGCCTCCAGGATGATGAGGATCACTACAAGAATCGAGCCGATGCTCGGGAGGACGAATATGAGAACGGCGAAGATCAGGAGCAGCAGAATCATCGAAATGTAGACGACGGGGCCGTAGGCGCTCCTGAAGGTTGTCTCCGAATCCATAGGGATTGCAAGGCAATTTCGATTAATCAACTTTCGTTCCTGGCCATGCTTTTCCATTCTCCATTTATGTCAGTCCTGAGGACACGCGGACGGACCGGTGCTGACATGGCAGGGGCCCGGATGGAACCATGCCTGTTCCCACAGGGACAACATGGATATGCCGACAGTTCCGGTCATCGTTCACGTCGTCCCCATATCCGTTCGGAAACGATAAGGGAAGATGCCGACCCCGGAAGGGGTCGGCGTTTCACGATCGGTTCAGGATGAATCCCGCGATGTCATCCACGACCTCTTTGTCCACCGAGCCGTGTCCGTTGTACTCCGCGGTCGTGCCCGCATAGGGCCCCTCCGATTCGATGAACAGATGGTTCAGTCCGCCGTACAGGACGAAATCCGCATCCGGGTCGTCGGACAGTGCGTTCTCCCAGGCCACGAAATCGACGTCCGCGTACACCTGGTAGTCGGCGCTTCCCTGGAGGAACAGCATCGGGATGTCGAGGGACTCGGCTATCTGGACCTCGTCGATGGAGTTGAGGCTCCAGATGTAGTATCCGCTCTCTCCGAAGACGGTGGTGGAGGCGCGCTCGTCGTCGGTCATGGACGCGAGGGAGTCGGCCTTCGCCAGCTCCCCGTCGATGTATGCGCGGTACGCCTCCGCATCCGGGAGCTGGCTGTACTGTGCCCAGAGCTGGTCGGCGAGGATGTCCGTTATCGTCCTGGGGCTGCCGGCCAGGGAGACGAGACCGTCGCACATGTCGCCGCACTGCTGGGCGATGTACGGCGCCAGCATCCCTCCGAGACTGTGCCCGATGATGAACACCTTCTCATATCCCATCTCGTTCAGCATACTCACGGCGGCTACCGCGTCGTCCACGACCTCGTCCTCGACGGTGTAGCGTGCGGGGTCCTGGCTGATCTGGGCGTACACGTTGGTTCTCTTGTCGTACGTCAGGACGTCGATTCCCTTCTCCGCGAGGGCGCGGGCGATGTCACGATAGGGCTTGTTCGCACCGACCGTGCCGTCGCGGTCGTTGGGACCGGATCCGTGCACGATGACCGCCGCCACCCGGTGGTCGGACGAATCCGAGGAGGTCAGCGTCCCCGGGAGGGGATAGCCGGTTCCGGCATCCACCGTGACGTCCGTCTCGGTCAGCCCCTCCGGCAGCGGGTCTGCGCCCTCGGGCTCGTAGTACCCGAAGAACAGCCCGACGTATTTTCCGTCGTATCCGAATGTGATCGTGAGCAGCAGCCCCCATTCCGTGTGCTGGCAGTACGCGTAGGTGATGGTGTTCGTCCCCGACCTGAAGGATTCGGTGCGGTCCACCTGCACGAAGTCCCCGATGCCGTACGTGTACCCGTCCCACATGGCCTCCAGGCCTTCCACGCCGCCCACTGCGGCCTGCAGTATGGGGTCGGAGTCGTCGTAGAACTCCTGGAACTCCCCGTTCTCGAGGAGTTCGGCGGCCTTCACCGTGCGGTCCTCATCGGTACCTCCGTCGCGGTCGTTCAGGACGAACACCGCGACCAGGATCAGGACTATTACAATGGCGCATGCGCCTATCATGGTGATGTTGCGCTTATCCAATGGCATCCCTGGAAAACGAAAGGGGTTCTGGGATGATAAAAGGTCGCAGCTTCGATGGAGTCGGCGGACGGTAATTTTAACATCCACAGATCCATGCGACTGTATGGATCCGTCAGCTCTGGCAAGGCGTCTGTCCGTGTTGCTCCCAGTGATACTGATTATCATCCAGATTGCGGTGTTCCTGACCCTGCCCGACACCATACCGCTGCATGTCACGGACGGGGAGGTGACCAGATGGACGGACAGGCTCTCCATCGCATCCCTCCTGATGTTCTTCGCCATGCCGGTCGTCACGTTGATAGTCGCATCGATGGTCGATCGCGCCTCCATCCGGAGGGGTCTCGATGATGAGAGCGCAAGGGACCGCGCGGTCGTCATCATACTGTTCACGCTGGTCGTGGGCTTCGTGGAGATCTTCATTAGCTACACGATGCTTTC
>CALUNK010000119.1 GCA_944321985.1 Candidatus Methanomethylophilaceae archaeon | reverse complement strand
CCAGGTGTCGCATTTCATTTCGTTTTCAGCGTAAAGGGCCCTGATGCTCTCGGCGATGGCCTCCCCCTGATGGGAGCTCTTGTCGTAGAACGAGATGATGCAGGGTCCGGAACCTCCGAGGAAGGACGCGATCGCGCCGTGGGACTTCGCCACCGCCTCGGCCTTCTTCAGATACGGCACCAGGGAAGTCCTGGCGGGCTCGAAGACTGCGTCCTGCACGGACCTGCCGATGAGCCCCAGACCCCCGGTCTGCATGCCGTAGACCATGCAGGCGGCGTTACCCAGGTGGAACACCATGTCCTTGACCGTCACCTCGTGAGGCAGAACCATCCTGGACTCCCTGGTGGGCACCATAACGTCCGGCATGGCCACGACGATGCCGAGGTCCTCGGGAGGCTGGATGGACACGACCTCGAAGGGCTCGTAGGAGCGGATTACGGTGAAGCCGCCGAGCACGCAGGGCGCGACGTTGTCGGCGTGGAAGCCGCCGGAAGTTACGTCCTCGGCGTGTGCGGCGCAGAGAACGACCTCGGTGAGGCTCAGCTTCTCTCCGCACAGGATGTGGGCGAGGAAGGCCCCTCCTGCCGCCGATGCTCCGGAGGACCCTATTCCGCTGCAGGGACGGATCCCCTTCTTGATCCTGATCTCGATGCCGAACTCGGCCTCGCACCTCCTCAGCACCTCCTTGGCGGCGATGCCAACCGAGTTCTGGTCGGGGTCGGTGGGGATGCCCTCGGATCCGGGTCCTGAGACCTCGGAGATGACTATCCCTGATTCGATCTTCCTCCCCTCGATGATGTCGAAGGGCTCCTTCAGCGCCAGTCCGAAAACATCGAAACCGGCGCCGATGTTGGACGTGGTCGCGGGCGCAGCTATCCTAATCCATTCGTCGGCCATGGTGTTCACTAGTTCCTTGCAGAGCGCAAACCCCACTATCAATTTATTATTAGTGGTGGTCCGTCTACGAGCACCGAAGACCGTGGCAACGTTGTTATAGAACGCAGACCGTGACGTGGTCATGCGCTTCGACGTCATCGGAATCAGGGGGCCCGCTTCCTTCGAGACCATCGTCTCCCACTTCACATCCATGGGGGGCGACGTGGTGCTCCTGGACCCGGACATGGTAGCTGGGAGGTCCCACGCGCTGGCCGCCGCCCACCATGCGGAGAGGGCCTTCGCTGAGGGCACCAACAGGTCGAAGACGCTGCCCACGGAGATCATCCTCTACTGCGCTTGGGAGAGGCAGATCGGCAGGGCGATGGATAAGATGAAGCCGAAGAAGGGCAGGGACGAATACGTGGCCGTCCTGATGGACGTCGACGACCCCCGTCTGGACGAGATCGGGATGGTCAGGGACGACTCCATCGTAGACGCGACGCCATGGAAGGCGGAGAAGCTGGGACTCAGAAGCTGTTTCCTGTCCCCCGAGGACCAGGCGGTCGAGAACGTGGCGATGGTCGAGCTCCAGAAGCTGTGACCGGACGAGACGGCATCCGCCATCCTTGCTGCGGAACCGCGAGTGCGGCGATGTCGTCCGGCTCATTCCTTTCCGCCGACAGTGAACGCCGTCGGCCCTGAGACCGTCCTCCCGTCGGAGACCGTCCTCACCGTGTAGTAGAATGTGTTCTCGGGTATCAGGTCGTCTATAGTCACGAACCTCCTCCCCGGAGCCGGGCGGTACTCCCCTATGACGGTCATCCTCCCACCGACCTCAGCGGAGACGTCTACCGCGATGTCCGAGGGATCCGCTACATCCGGGAACATTACCATGGCCTTGTCGCCTCCCGTGATGCACGTCACTCCGCTCCCCTCCGCAGTCTCGGGTTCGGGATTGTCCGCCCTGCCAGCGTCCCTTACGAAGTACAGTATCGCCTCGTCCTCGGTCCTCTTCGCCGACGATAGGTAGTCGAAGAAACGGAGGACCTTCGCAGGTATCCTGTCCCTGCCACCGTTGTCGTAGAGGTCCATGTACTTGTAGAGAGTCGGACGGGAAACCTGGAGCTTCTCAGAGACGTACGAGATGGAGCACACCGCCTTGACGGTGGCCTGGATTGACGTCCTGCCGGGATTCTCCATGATGTCTCGATACACCTTTGCCGATATATACGTTTACACAATCTGTATGTTTTACATTTTTTGTAAAGCTATATATACACCACACCCCATATCGATGGCTAGAGAGACCAAAAATGGGTCTACAAAAATGAAATGGGGATAAGAATGAAGGTCTTACATACTTCGGATATGCACTTGGGAAAGCGTGTCCACGGCTATTCCATGGCCGAGGACCAGAGATACATTCTCGAAAGAATCGTCGACATCGTACGCGAGAGGGAGCCCGAAATGATGATCATCGCGGGAGACGTCTACGACAGGGCGGTGCCCACGGAGGAGGCCGTGAGGATGTTCGGAGACTTCCTGGAGAAGGTCACCGCAGAGGGCTGCGAGGTCTACGTCGTCGCAGGCAACCACGACTCCGGCGCCAGGCTCGAGTTCTGCGGTCCCATCCTCGGGAGGAACGGAGTACACATCGCAGGGGAGTTCACAGGCAGGGCCGATAGGGTGACGGTCGAGGACGAATACGGAGACCTGTCAATCTACATGCTGCCGTACTTCAAGGTGTCGGAGGTCCGCTCGCTCCTGGGCTCCGACGTCCAGGGATACGGAGAGGCGATGGATCTGGTTCTTAGGGAGTCCGGCGTAGACCCCGAAGACAGGAACATCCTCATCGCCCACCAGTTCTTCTCCGGATCGGGCCATGCCCCGCGGACCTCGGAGTCCGAGGAGCAGAGGCCCGATGTCGGGGGCATCGAATGCATACCGGCCGACGGCTTGGACGCGTTCGACTACGTCGCCCTCGGACACCTGCACATACCTCAGCAGATCGGGAGGGAGACAGTTCGCTACTCCGGATCCCCTCTGAAGTACTCGGGATCCGAGGCACTGACGCCGAAGAGCGTCGTCATCGCAGACATACACGGCAAGGGCGATGTCTCGGTGGAGCTTGTACCGTTGAAGCCACTCAGAGACCTGAGGGTCCTG
>CALUNK010000118.1 GCA_944321985.1 Candidatus Methanomethylophilaceae archaeon | reverse complement strand
GGACCGCCGCCGACGACCACGACGTCGCGCATCTGCTCAGCTCTTCTTGGACTTCTCGTAGTCCGCGATGAACTTCGCGACCCCCTCGTCTGTCTTGGGGTGCTTGATCATCAGCTTGAGGGTGTCGTACGGGATGGTGGCGATGTCCGCTCCGATGAGTGCGGCGTCCAGAACGTGCATGGGACCACGGATGGATGCGGCGATGATCTCCGTGTCGTAACCGTAGTTGTCGAAGATCGTCCTTATCTGAGACACGAGGTCGATGCCGTGCTCGCCGATGTCGTCCAGGCGTCCGATGAAGGGGGACACGAAGGCGGCTCCGGCCTTGGCGGCAAGCAGGGCCTGCAGCGGAGAGAAGATCAGGGTCACGTTGACCTTGATGCCCTCGGAGGACAGGATCTTAGTGGCCTTCAGGGTCTCGATGCACATGGGGAGCTTGACGTTGATGTTGGGATGGATGGATGCGAGCTCGCGTCCCTCCTTCACCATCTCGTCGCAGGTGGTGGACATGGCCTCGGCGGAGATGGGGCCATCGACGACCTCGGCGATCTCCTTGACGCGCGTTCTGACGTCGACGCCCTCCTTGGCGATAAGGCTGGGATTGGTCGTGACCCCGTCCAGGATCCCCCAGCTGTTGATGTCTTTGATCATGTCGAGATTCGCAGTGTCTATGAATATCTTCATCTCATCTCCTCCTCGAAATCGATTTCCTGGCCGCCTCGGCTATGTGAGCGGCCGTGAGCCCATATTTCTCCATGAGCTCGGCGGGCTTTCCCGACTCCCCGAAGGTGTCGCGGGTGCCCACCCTCTCCAGCAGAGCGGGGATGCTCTCGGAGAGCGCCTCCGCGACCGCGGAACCGAGACCGCCGATGATGTTGTGCTCTTCGGCGGTCACACAGCAGCCCGTCTTGGATACCGACGCCACGAGAGTCTCGGTGTCCAGGGGCTTGATCGTGGACATATTGATGACCTCGGCCTCGATGCCCTCCTTGGAGAGCTCCTCCGCCGCATCGAGGCAGAACGATACCATCTGGCCGCAACCGACCAGGGTGACGTCTCCGCCCTCTCTGATCACCTTTGCCTTGCCGATGGTGAACGGCGCCCCCTCCTCTGTTATCGTGGGGAACTCCGCGCGTCCCATCCTCATGTACACAGGGCCGTCGTATTCCGCTATCGCCTTCGTGGCCGCATAGGCCTCGTACGCGTCCGCGGGGGAGATGACGGTCATGTTCGGCAGTGCGCGCATGACAGCGATGTCCTCTAGCGCCTGATGGGACGCACCGTCCTCTCCGACGCTGATGCCGCAGTGGGTGGCTACTACCTTGACGTTAAGCCTGGGGTACGCGACAGCGAGCCTGATCTGCTCCCAGCATCTGCCGGTCGCGAACACGCCGAAGGTGGAGGCGAACGCTATCTTCCCGGATGCCGCCAGACCAGCCGCGATGCCGATCATGTTCTGCTCCGCGATGCCCACTTCCACGAATCTCTCGGGACACACCTTCTGGAAATCGGAGATCTTGGTCGAACCCGCCAGGTCGGCGTCTAGAACGACAACTCTCGGGTTCTCCCTCGCCAGGTCGGCTAGTGCCTTGCCGTAGTAGTTGCGCTGTGCGAGCTTCTCGGTCATTCGGACACCCCCTTGAGCTCCCTCATGGCCTGCTCGTACTCCTGCTGATTGCAGGCCTTCCCGTGGAATCCGGCGTTGTTCTCCATGAACGAGACCCCCTTGCCTTTGATCGTGTTCATTATTATGACGGTCGGCCTTCTCTTGGACTCGGCGGCTTTGTCGAGAGCCTCCATGATCTGCCTCACGTTGTGGCCGTTGATGATCAGGACATTCCAGCCGAACGCCTTCCACTTCTCTGGAAGCGGTTCGAGGCTGACGGCGTCCTCTGTGCTGCCCGTGATCTGAAGCCTGTTTCTGTCGACGATCGCGATCAGATTGCTGAGCCCGTTGTGACTGGCGAACATTGCCGCCTCCCAGTTCTGACCGCTCTGGAGCTCCCCGTCCCCGAGGAGACAGTACGTCTTGTAATCCTTCCCGTCCATCCTGCCCGCGAGCGCGATGCCGCAGGACATACTCAGGCCCTGTCCGAGGGATCCCGTGGACATCTCGACGCCGGGGACCTTCCCGCGCACAGGGTGCCCCTGGAGATTGGAACCCATCTTCCTGAGGGTCTTGAGGTCCTCCACCGGGAAGTACCCGGACTCCGCCAGAGCGGCGTACAGCACCGGCGCGATGTGTCCCTTGGAGAGCACGAACCTGTCCCTGTCCTCCCACAGTGGGTTGGACGGGTCGTGGTTGAGGTTGCGGAAATAAAGGACGGCCATAAGGTCTGCCGCTGAAAGGGATCCTCCGGGATGCCCCGAACCTGCGGCTGTGGTCATCTCGATGACGTGGATCCTCAGCCTGTTGGCGATCTCCTCGAGTTCGGCCACGCTGATGTCCTTCATGGTCATTCGCTCTCAATCCTGGGTGCTAGGAGGTAGTTGACCCTGGCATTTCCGTCAGCCAGTGAGAACACGAGCTTGACCGGGTAGTCGTTGTCGAGCTCTACGCTCACCGTCGTGCCGGCAGGGATGGCCTTGATGATGTTCGAGAAGTAGTCGAGCGGGAACATGCTGCTGACCTCGGAGTCCGAATCGACCTCGACGGAAGCCCCGTCCAGATGGAGGCTCACCGAGTCGGTGTCCCCCTCGCAGTACATGTCGAAGTACCCCGGACCTGCCTTGAGCGTGATGTGATCCGAAATCTTGTCCGCCGCACGGATGCCTTTCTGGAGCTCATCCACCGGCAGGCTGATTTTGGCGGTAAGTGACAGCTGAGGGACCTTGGGGTCGTTCATCGTGGTCGTGTCGACAAGGTTCATGCGCCTGGTGATGTTGCCCACCTTGAACACGAGCCTGCCGTGTGTGTCATCCTGCTCCATACCGATGATATCCCCGGAAGCGGCGAGCTTCAGCACGTCCTTGACCTTGTCGAGGTCGAGACCGATCTCACAGTCCTCCGCCTCGTACTTGTCGAAGGCGCACTTCTCGACCTCCATCTCGATCATGGCGACATGGGCGGCGTCCACGGCCTTGAGGGTCATGCCCTCGAGCGTGATCGTGAACTTGACTTCGTCGATGAGTGTGGAGATGATGTTCACAAGGCCCTTCAGGGTGTCGGACTTGAGGTCCGCACTGAACATCAGTACTCCCTCCAGGAGTGGTTGCACTTGCAGCAACGG
>CALUNK010000117.1 GCA_944321985.1 Candidatus Methanomethylophilaceae archaeon | reverse complement strand
GAGGATTACTGGCCCATCTATTCCGCATTCACGAACACCTAGGGCGTGACGGTCGTCGTCGACGTCCCCCGCTCAGAGCGCCGGAGGCGCCCGGTGTACATCGACGGCAAGATGAATAGCGGCACCTGTAGACGCAACGGGGAGGGCGACTACAACTGCACCGTCAACGAGATCGTCGAGATGCTCAGGGATTCCCGCGAGGAGTCGGTGGACTCGTCGCTGGTGCACCAGGGTGCTCCTGAGGGACCTGGACGATGCGACGATCGAATCGTTCAGGACCATGATGTCCAACAGGACCCCGGGCCATCCCTGGAACAAGGTCACCCGCGACGAGTTCCTCAGGCTGATAGGCGCCGCGGACTGCGGCTCCGACGGCGAGCTGAGGCCGACGATAGCCGGCGTCCTGATGTTCGGCAGGGGCTACTCCATCGTCCGAGAGCTCCCCCGCTACCTCCTGGACTACCTCGAATACGCGGGCGGTGGGGAAGAGTGGGAGGCCCGCAGGACCATCGACACCGGGAACTGGACGGGCAACCTGTTCGAGTTCTTCACATATGTGGACAACCGCCTGGCGCTCGGCAGTCCGAACAGGTTCGAGCTGGAGGGGATGGCGAGGGTCGACGACTCCGGGCTGCTGAAGGCGGAGAGGGAGGCGATGCTGAACGGGATCGTGCATGCGGACTACAACGGCAGCGGGGGCGTGCGCGTAGAGCTCCGCAGAGACCGCCTGACCGTGAGGAACCCTGGGACGTTCCGCATCCCCGTGGGACTGGTGGAATCGGATGGGCACTCAGACCCCAGGAACTCGAACGTGATGAGGATGTTCATGCTTGTCGGGCTGGCCGAGCGCGCGGGCAGCGGAGTCCACCGCATGGTCACCACCTACCGCGAGCTGGGCCTGGGAGAGCCGGAGATCTCGGAGAGCGTGGACCCGTCAACGGTCACCGTCTCGATGAGGACGTCCGCCCCCAATCCAGCGGGACCCGTCGCCGGGAAGGGGACGTACCCCCACTGTCCTGGACGCGATGGTGGCGAGGTACGACGCCACCCTGGCGGAGCTGGCGGAGATGACGGGGCTGTCCACTAGCACGGTGTCCAGGAGGATCCGCGACCTCAAGGGCTCCGGCAGGATAAGGTGTGAGGGCTCGAGGGTCAAGGGGCGCTGGGTCGTGGTTAGGCGATGCCGGACGCCGCCGAGCGACCCCGCCGCGGATGACAGGCATGGGCCCCTTCCGCGATGTCCGGGCTCCGGGTCGCAGATGTGATCCTGGAAGGCTCCCCGCCGATACATCGCAGACCTCTCAGAATGATTTTCTGTGTAATACACTTACTGCTGAATCCATAAAATAGTATGTTATGTCATACTTAATCATACTTTCTTAATATGTAATATTGTATATCATACAATATGGAAGACGTCGACGCATCGGAATGGTTCCCCAGGGAACGCTACATGTGGAAGCTCAGGGCATCGAGGGATGTTCACCTCATCAAGGTCATCACCGGCATCAGGAGATGCGGGAAATCCACTCTTATGAACATGTTCATAAAGGAGCTCCTCGACTCGGGTGTTCCCGAGGGCCGCATCGTCCACATAGACTTCGACATAGACTCCCCGGACACCCCCATGGACCACACGGAGCTCACCTCCCTGGTCGAGTCCCGGCTGTCTCCCGGCCCCGGCACGTACCTGTTCTTCGACGAGGTCCAGAACGTCAAGGGGTGGGAGGTGTCGATCGCCTCGTTCTATGCCAAGAGGGCGGACGTTTATGTTACCGGTTCGAACTCCGAGATGCTGTCCTCCGAACTTGCCACGAAACTGTCCGGCAGGTGCTTGGAGATCCGCGTCTCGCCGTTGGCCTTTTCGGAGTACCGTGTATTCAGACAGAGTTCCGGCAGGAGCGACGCCGACCTCTTCGACGACTACATCCGCCACGGCTCCCTGCCGGCCATCGCCCTCCTGGAGGATTCCCCCGCCAGGGGGCTCATCCCAGAGACCCTTGACGGGACGTACAGCACCGTGTTCCTCAAGGACGTGATTGGGAGGCACGATCTGCGGAACCCCACTATGCTCAACAACATCGTGCGGTTCATGATGCGCAACATCGGCGACAGGACGTCCTCCAGGAACACCGCCAACTACATGAGGAGCGTCGGCCTCAAGGTTGCCCACACAACCATCGAGGAGTATATCTCGTACATCACAGAGGCCTTCCTCATGGTCCGCTCCTAGATGATATACTCCAAGACCAAGAGGTACCTCCACACGTCGGACAAGTTCTACGCCACCGATCTGGGTGTGAGGAACCGCGTCGCCGGGTTCAGGACGGACGACATCGACGGGATCCTTGAGAACGTGGTGCACAACGAGCTCCTGTACCGCTACGGCAATGCCGCTGTGTGCGATGTGGGAGGCAGGGAGGTGGACTTCGTCTCGGAGGCGGACGGGAGCCTGATGTACTTCCAGGTGTGCATGAACATAGGTGACGAGGCCACCAGGGATCGCGAGTTGAGGCCGCTGAGGGACCTGAGGGACAACTATCCCAAGACCGTAATCGTGTACGACAGGTTCCCTGTGAAGGACATCGACGGCATCAGGGTCGTGGACATCGTAGAGTGGCTCAACGAGAGCGGGGCATGATGGCGTACGGATTCCACGGAGGCCCCCTGGAACGGTCCTCGGATGAGTGCATCTCCGAGCGACCGCACATCACCTCCATATCTGCACATGGGGGAATGGAGTCCGGCAGGGGGCACACACTCCGATCGGGTTTACGCGTTTTATGTAGACTCCACCGGTCTCATTCCCCTTCCAGTAGCCAGTCGAGGACGTTCACGACCCCTATCCCGTCCTCGTTGCCCAGCCCGAACTGGTCCAGCGTCAGGACGGTCTTCGGGAAGTTGTCCCTGATCGACCTCAGGGATCTGAACTCCCTCTCGCGCGTGTCCTCCGACATCATCGTCAGGCACACCTGGTAGTACTCCGTGACCCCGTCGCGGACCGCGGTGAAGTCCACCTCCCGATCCCTGAAGCTGCCGACGCGGACGGTGTACCCCCTCCTGACCAGCTCCAGGTACACAACGTTCTCCAGGGGCCTGCTGACGTCCGTCCCGCCCGCGCCCAGGAGGGCGGCGTTCCTGAGCCCCAGGTCCGAGGCGTAGTACTTCCCGTTGGTCTTCAGCACCCTCCTGCCCTGCACGTCGTACTTCTCGCAGTGGTGGAAGAGGAAGGC
>CALUNK010000116.1 GCA_944321985.1 Candidatus Methanomethylophilaceae archaeon | reverse complement strand
ACATGGCGTACATCAACAACACGGGGACGGTGAACGGGCTGGAGATGCACGGATGCTCCAGGGGCCTGGACCCGTTCGGGGACACCCTGGCACAGTGCGGTGCCGGGGAGGGCACGGCGGTCTTCACGGTGGACACCGAGAGGCTCGAGGAGGCCCGCGGGATCCGCCGCCACCTGGCGGACTACCGCGCCGACATCGACTGGGGAGTGCAGGGCTACGGGGACGAATGAGGCCCGCCAACCAAAGGTTTTAATTAGATGACCCAATCCCCCACTCCATCAAGCCGAGATGGCCCAGCCCGGTAAGGCGCGAGCCTG
This sequence comes from Candidatus Methanomethylophilaceae archaeon, assembly GCA_944321985.1. GTDB lineage: Archaea > Thermoplasmatota > Thermoplasmata > Methanomassiliicoccales > Methanomethylophilaceae > Methanoprimaticola. The sequence goes on along the minus strand of CALUNK010000116.1, from coordinate 2,933 downwards.
GAAAGCTCGTGGGAACTTTCCCTCGGGAGTTCAAATCTCCCTCTCGGCGCCATTCTTCTCCGATCTGCTCGCACCGACTCGCCGCATGCTTCTCACGTCCCCTCGTCGGCCGCGTGCACGCGCGTTTTGTTTTATAGTAAAAATAGCATCAGCCCACCATCCAATGAGGTGCCCCCATGATCGTGAACGCTGAGTTATTCGTCAAGGACCTGCCGGGCCAGCTCGTAGGTTCCATCGAGCCCATATCCCTGATCGACGGGAACATCATGGGGATCATGCACGACCGCGAGCGCATAGTCAACCACAGGATCTGCGTCAACATCACCTTCGAGGTCGAGGGGCAGAGCCAGCTGGAGGCTCTGAAGAGGATCTGGAAGTCCAAGGACATCATCATCTCCAAGCTCGGGTCCGTGTACCAGACCTACACCATGGACTACCTCCTCATAGGGGACATCGACGCCCAGTACATCGAGGAGCTCATCAACAAGGCCAACTCCCTCGTCACCATGGACGCGGTGGACGTGAGGTACTCCTCCAAGACCAACAGCTCGTCCAAGCGCACCGGGCTGATCTCCGTGAAGACCCGCAGCGAGGAGGACCTGGAGAGACTGGACAGGTTCCTCGACGACGAGTGCAGGAAGACCAACACCATCTACGTGAGGGGTGTCTGAGATGAGGATATTCATATGCGGGTTCGGGACCGTCGGACAGGGATTCGCCGAGGTCATAGCCCAGCGCAGGGAGTTCCTGGAGGAGAGGTACGGCTGCCCCGTGCTCATCACCGGGGCGATGGACTCCAGGACCTACGTCATCGACCGCGACGGCCTGGACCCGATCGCGCTCGTGGACAGGAAGAAGGTCACGGGGAGGGTCGGCGAGGACGAGTACTCGGACTCCGTCGATGTGCTGGAGCAGGCCGCCTACGACATCCTGGTCGAGGTCAGCCCCACCGACGTCAAGACGGGCGGCGCGGGCCTCCGCAACATCACGCACGCGCTCGAGAGCGGTAAGGACGTCATCACCGTCAACAAGGGCCCCCTCGCCCTGAAGTTCCACGACCTGATCACCCTCGCCAAGAGGAACAGGTGCAAGTTCCGCTTCGAGGGGTCCGTGGGAGGGGCGATGCCGATCATAAACCTCTGCCGCGAGAACCTGAGGGGGGAGAGGATCGAGTCGATCCGCGGGATCTTCAACGGCACATGCAACTTCATACTCAGCAAGATGGACAAGGGGCAGCCCTTCGACCAGGCGCTCAAGGAGGCGCAGCAGATGGGCTACGCCGAGACCGACCCCACCAACGACATCGAGGGGTACGACAGCGCGTGCAAGGTGGCCATCCTGGCCAACTCGGTCTTCGGCAGGAACGTCACCTTCGACGACGTGAGGATCACCGGCATCACGGGCATCACCGACGAGGCGATAGCCCTGGCGGCATCGCGCAACATGGTGATCAGGCTCATCGGGGAGGTCTCCGAGACCAAGCTGGAGGTCGGCCCGAGGCTGGTGCCCAGGGGGCACCCCCTGAGCATCTCCGGAACCCTGAACACCGCCCAGATCATCTCCGACCTGGCGGGGCCCATCACGGTCAGCGGCCGCGGCGCGGGCAGGATAGAGACCGCCTCCGCCATCCTGAGCGACCTCATCTCCATCATGGATGAGAGGACGGAGTGAGATGGCCCGGGTCCGCGTGTACGACACCACTCTCAGGGACGGCGCCCAGACAGAGGGCGTCTCGTTCTCCTGCGAGGACAAGCTCGACATACTGTCCAGGCTGGACGAGTTCGGCGTGGACTTCGTCGAGGGCGGATGGCCGGGGTCCAACCCTAGGGACGACGAGTTCTTCGAGAGGGCGGGGAGGAGGCACCTGGCCAAGGCCAGCCTCACCGCGTTCGGCAGCACCCGCAGGCACGGCATCGCACCGGAGGACGACCCCAACCTGAGGGCGCTCGCCGCGTGCTCCGCCGAGTGGTGCTGCATCTTCGGGAAGTCGTGGGACTTCCACGTCACCGACGCCCTCAGGATCGGGCTGGACGACAACCTCGCCATGATCGAGGACAGCGTCAGGTTCCTCAGGGAATCCGGAAAGAGGGTGATGTTCGACGCCGAGCACTTCTTCGACGGGTACTACGCCAACCGCGACTACGCCCTCGCCGCGCTGAAGGCCGCGGAGAGGGGAGGCGCGGAGTGGCTAGTCCTCTGCGACACCAACGGCGGGACGCTCCCGGCGGAGATCGCCTCCGCGGTGGAGGACGTGCTCCTCGACACCGACCTCCCCCTGGGAATCCACTGCCACAACGACTCGGACCTGGCGACCGCATGCACTCTGGCGGCGGTCGAGGCGGGATGCACTATGGTCCAGGGCACGATCAACGGCATAGGCGAGAGATGCGGCAACGCCAACCTGTGCACCATCATCCCCAATCTTGCCTTCAAGGTGGGCATCGACATCGGCGACGTCGACCTCCGCGGCCTGACCTCGCTGTCCAAGTCCGTGGGCGAGATCGCCAACATGATCCCCGCCCCCGGCATGCCCTACGTCGGCGACAGGGCGTTCGCGCACAAGGGCGGGATGCACGTATCCGCGCTGATGAAGGACCCCCGCACCTACGAGCACGTGGAGCCGGAGTCCGTCGGCAACAGCCGCAGGGTGCTCGTGTCGGACATGGCCGGCAAATCCAGCATCTCCGAGAAGCTGAAGGAGCTCGGCCTGGAGATCAGCGACGACAGCACGTACATCACCGAGATGATCAAGGACATGGAGTCGAAGGGATACCAGTTCGAGGGGGCTGACGCCAGCTTCGAGCTCCTCGTCAAGAGGCTCAGGGGGGACCTCGAGAAGAGGTTCGAGGTCTCCGGGTTCCGCATATTCATGGACGAGCGCAGAGGGCTCGACATGGCATCCGAGGCCAGCATCAAGGTCACCGACACCAAGG
>CALUNK010000115.1 GCA_944321985.1 Candidatus Methanomethylophilaceae archaeon | reverse complement strand
AGCATCGAACGTCAGAATTCATGAGTGCACTCCCTCGCAGGGAGGAGATCATGATTCTCCATCTTCGCAAGCCGCCTCGGCGACCCGCGCATTCCCGTGTATATCGCAGAGGTATATAAGCCTTGTGATTCAGGCTTTTCCTCGTCGACATACAGGTCGACGTGAATTGGATCGGTGGTTCCTCACCAGGTGAGTCACCCCGCCGCATCGCGCATTCCCCTGTATATCGCAGAGGTATATAAGCCTTGTGATTCAGGCCCTTCCTCGTCGATACACGACTTGCAACTTGTCCGGTAGAAACCACTTGAGTGGGTCTCTCCGACGCATCGCACAATACCCTTGACACACAACCTGTATTTAAATTTTTCTTAGAACGAAGAGGGCATGATGTATATTGAAGTTGTTTGATGTATGAAAAAATACATTTATTCGGACTGCCTTGGGAGATCGAGGCCGCAGGTTGTCTCGACGACGATTCGCCAGGATCCCGCGACCCGTTCCCCTCTATTATTGACAGGTTAATATTACCTATAATAAGGAATCATTCCGTAACCGTGACTCCGTGGACCTCGCACCACTTGCGAGCCTCCGACTCCAGGAACTCCTGGCGAAAAGTCTTCCACTCCTGCAGAACCCCTGTGTCCTCGACGACGTTCCTGAAACGTCTAATGCCGCCGGCGGAGATGGCTTCGGACAACCTCGTCTTCAGATCCCCCTCGGGCTGTGCTGCCTCGAACGCCTGCATTGCGGCGAATCCGATGTTCTCCACTGGGTTGACCACCACATACTTCGAACCGTTGTCAGACTCTATCCTGTTCAGAATGCTCCTCTGCGCAGGGAGGAAGGCATCGATTATGCACACCACCTCATCGTCCTTCCTGTCATAGTAGAACCTGACCGTGCTGTTGCTGGAATCCAGTACCTTGGCAACATCGCTCAACTTGACCATGCCACCTGAAACCGGTCATGACGGTAAAAACTTGCTTTACAGCTGCACGGACGACGAACGCTATGGGCAAAGTTTTAAAGAGAATGCACGCTTCCCGCGTACGTAACTGTGGAGATGGCCCAGCCTGGTAAGGCGTAGGACTGCTAATCCTATGTCCCAAAAGGACCCGGGGGTTCGAATCCCCCTCTCCACGCCAATTTTTCATCTGGCTACGATTTCAATTTTTTCGCGCCAGGAATATCCGAGCTGTTTTTTCCCCACAATATCGACGATTGCCGGAGGGTTCCATGATCTCCGCCGGCTACGCCTCCCAGGCGGTCCTGGAGGAGTTCGAGGTCCGTCCAGAACTGACGGATCATCCGCAGACCTGTTGGAGAGCCGGCTGCGACGGCCGTTGGGTCGACCCGCATTGGCTGTACGAGGTCCTGATCAAAGGCTCCGTCACCATTCAGGACGACTGGCTGCACGAGACATTCCTCGACTACATCGAAAAACAGCTCAGGTCCGAGTTCTACAACAACGAAACACATGAGTTCTACTATGCTCCCGTCGCTAAGCGCGGGAACATGTACTACGCCGTGAGGAAGGCGGCGCTGTGCGACGAGATCTCTGAGGCGATGTCAGGAATCGTGTTCGACGAACCAGTTCCGGGATTCAGGAACCTCAGGTGGACCAGGCTGCTCTTCGTCACCCTGACGTTCGACCCCAGGAAGTTCACTGCCGAAGAGGCGTGGGCCGCTCTGAAGTCAACCCGTCCGGAGGACATGGACAACATCTACAACGTGATCAACGGCTTCGCAGCCAATATCTCCAAGATCTTCGGGACCAACGGGAAGCTTGTGAGCAAAGAGGCCCAGGCCAACGGCTACCCGGCACCGCATCTCCTGATCGTCCTCGATCAACCGGTGCTGGTCCGCAGGAAAAAAATCAAGGGCGACCTGTCGAAGTGGTACATCGAGGATCCCGAGTTCCTGAGGCGCCTCGGGAAGGACAAGGGATCGAGAAGGGCCGTCAGGGAGGATTACCGTGCGGCCATAGACTCCAACCCTGTCTGGAAGCACGGGTTCTTCGACATCGAGGGAGTCGTTTCGGATCAGAAGTTCGGCGGCAGGAAGAACGTCTGCGCCTATCTGTTCAAGTACATGGCCAAGTGCATCACCAAGGACCACTGCCATTCGACGTCATCCCTGAGGACGATCAAGGACTGCAAGGATCACAAGCTCCTCATCGCCTTGTACACCCATCTCTGCAACAAGTGCTTCAGGAACAGGGACATAACCTATGGCAAAGGATTCAAGACCCGTATCGGACTGCTTCAGAAGCAGCAAAAGGAGAAGGACAAGGAACCGTCACTCTGGTCCTATCTCGGCGTGGTAGATGAGTCCGTCATCGTCGATCGCCTCTGGCGCCGCAGACCCGCTCTCGATCCCGATCCACAAGACGAGATGCCTGACCTCCCCATGGTTGAATGCTCATAACTTCCGGAGCCTGTCTCCCGAGAAAGGCCTTCCGTGCCCGGGATATACCATTCCGATTTCCATGCCCTGCACCTTGCGGATGCTCCTGTCTAGCTCTTCGAAATCCTCGGCGAACATCGACCTCGACGGAGAGGGCATGTTCATCACGAGATCCCCCGCGAAAAGGTCTCCATCGAACATGATTCCGATGGAGCCTGCCATATGACCCGGGAGATGGATCACGGCCATCTCAGGGAAACTGTCCAACGGACCCTCGTTCTCGATGATTACGTCCAGAGTGAAGGGCTGGTAACGGGCCCTCTCGCTACCCCTGAGCGTAGAACGACGGATGACCTTCCCGAGAAGGCCCTCTGCCGGAGGGAAATCCATGGATCCGGCCATGACCTTCTCAGCGTCCGCTTTGTGGATAGCGACAGGGATCCCGAGCTTGTTTCCGATTTCTGCAGCATGACCGACATGATCGTAATGACCATGGGTGAGAACAAGCATCCGAACATCCTGGAAAATCTCCTTGGACTCCAGATTCTCGATGAATCCTGCATCTTCTGAGGTCCCCGTATCGATCAGAACGATATCGTCTGTGGAATCGAACCTTATGGCATAGCAGTTGGTGTTCCCCGACATAATGATCTCTATATCCGACAGAATCTCAACCCGGACGGCTCCTTGCCAGCATCATATAAATGATTCTCAGACCTCACTTCGTGGAATCCGTTGTTTCCACATTCATACCATGTAATATCCCAATCACCGCGTCAGCGGTGACAGCGTCGGACGGGCGTCGCCCCCGTCTGCCGCACGGCAGGGGGCGCGACCGTACGGCGCCGGGGAGCCGCGTAGCGGCGACCGGCCCGAGCGCAGCGAGGGCCAGACTTGATAGAGAATACGTGAGTTAAAACCAAACATGTTATTCTTATATACCCATC
>CALUNK010000114.1 GCA_944321985.1 Candidatus Methanomethylophilaceae archaeon | reverse complement strand
ATCGTCGACACGGCCACCGCGCTCCAGATGAAGGCGGCGCTGGAGATCGTCATGGATGACGTGGACAACTTCACCATGACCCTGGCGAAGATCGCCAAGAGGGAGAGGGACACCCTCGAGATCGGAAGGACGCACGCTCAGTTCGCCATACCCATCACATTCGGGTTCAAGATCGCAGGATACATCGCCGAGATGCTCAGGCACAGGCAGAGGATCATCGACGCCATGCCCAGGATCTGCGCGGGCAAGATGGCCGGGGCCGTCGGCACCGGAGCCGCCCTGGGGAAGAACTTCTTCGAGATCCAGAAGAGGGTCATGCAGGACCTCGAGCTCACGTACGAGCCGGCAGCCACGCAGGTCGTCGGACGCGACAGGTACACGGAGTGCATCTGCATCATAGCCAACATCGCCACCTCCCTCGAGAGGTACGGCACCGAGGTCAGGAACCTGCAGAGGTCCGAGATCGGCGAGGCTTCCGAGTACTTCGACGTCAAGAAGCAGGTCGGCTCGTCGACGATGGCCCAGAAGAGGAACCCTATGAACTCCGAGAACGTCTGCGGACTCGCCCGCGTCATCCGCGGGTTCGTCACCCCCACGTTCGAGAGCCAGGTCCTCTGGCACGAGAGGGACCTGTCCAACTCATCCACGGAGAGGTTCACCCTGCCCCACGTGTTCATACTGCTCGACGAGATCCTGAAGAAGATGAACTGGGTCTTCGACGGCCTCGATGTCCACCGCGACAAGATGCTCGCCAATATCGAGTCCTCCCACGGACTCGTCATGGCAGAGCCCCTCATGATGAAGCTCACCGAGAAGGGCATCGGAAGGCAGGATGCCCACGAGATCATCCGCAGCTCGGCCATGGTGGCGGAGGACGAGAACAGGCACCTCAGGGACGTACTGCTAGAGAGAGAGGACCTCAAGGGCATCCTCACCGAGCAGGAGATCATCGAGACCATGGATGCTGCCAACTACGTCGGAGGCGCCAGGGAGATCGTCGACAAGATGGTCAGCGCCGCCGAGGAGACCGTTGGAAGGACAGTGGAGTGATCCGGATGGACAAGGTAAGGCAGGGCCTCCTGCTGGGTGCGATCGTGGGCTTTTTCCTCGCACTGTTCATGATCAACTACAGCGGGAGATGGTGGTGGATTATCATGATCCCTCTCGTCGCCATCATGGGCGCCGCGCCCCAGTATCTCAGGCCCAAGGACATGGACGACGACGAATGACCGTCGTCATCCTGAAGAAACGAATAAACCGGAGGGGACCCCCTCCGTTTGGTTTTGACTCAGTTCACGCTCTTTCCGGCGTGGTCGCCGGGCGTGACGTAGTAGATCTCGTCCACGGTCATCTTCACGAGATGCTTGGCAGGGAAGATCTCCTTGATTGAGTGGGCGAACGCGACGGCGGCCTCGTAGTCCGCCCCGGAGTCCTCGATAGCCAGGGTGCCCTTGATCTGCCAGGACTCGGTGCATTCGGGGTTCCAGACGTAGAACGCCGCCTTGGGGTTCTCCCTCATGTTGGCTATGGTCTTGCAGAAGTAGTTGTCGATAATCCAGATGGTGCCGTCCTCCTTGGGCATCAGCATTCCGACCGGCACGACGTTGGGGACGCCGTCCTTGGACGCTGTGGCCAGGGAGTAGACCTTCTGCTTCTTCATCTGTTCCAGAATCTCGGGTGTGAGCTTCGCCATAAGTGATGAATGGCTCCGGCACTATATAGCGGGCTCAGTCGCCACGTAGGACCCGGGCGATGTACCCGCCCGTTATGCTGGCGGGGTCCGAAGCGACCTGCTCAGGGGTTCCGCGGGACACGATCCTGCCTCCTGACTCCCCTCCTCCGGGGCCCATGTCCACTATGTAATCCGCGTTGGCGATCAGGTCGAGGTCGTGCTCTATGACCACCAGGGTGGCTCCGTCGTCCATCAGCCTCTGGAACACCCCTATGAGTGTCCTTACGTCCTTCGGGTGAAGGCCCACCGTGGGCTCGTCGAAAACGAAGACAGTGCCCTCCTGGCTCTTGCCCATCTCAGATGCGAGCTTCAACCTCTGGGCCTCCCCTCCGGACAGGGCGGGGGTTGACTCCCCGAGCGTCAGGTACCCCAGCCCGATCTCCGACAGCACCTTCAGATGGTCAGCAGCCTTGGTGCTCCCGAGAACCTCCAGGGCCTCCGCGACCGTCATGCCCATGAGCTCCGGCAGCGAGCGTCCCCTCCCGGCCCCCTTGGGGACGTACAGGAACCCTTCCGCCTCCTTCGAGTACCTGGACCCACCGCACGCGGGACAGACGATGTCAACGTCCGGCAGGAACTGCACGTCCAGCGTTATCTGGCCTGTTCCGTCGCACTCGGGGCACCTGAGCCTCCCCGTGTTGTACGAGAAGTCCCCGGCACCGTAGCCCGACGCCCTGGCGTCGGCTCCTCTGGCATAGGCGCGGCGCAGGTCGTCCAGGACCCCGCTGTACGTTGCGACGGTCGAGCGCACGTTGGTCCCGATGGGGGTGGCGTCGATGACGTTGACGCGCCTGACCCCCGGAGCATCGAGTGAGGCCACGTGTCCGGGGAGCGGTGCGCCAGCGATGCTCGCCTGCAGTGCCGGGACCAGGCTCTCGAGCACCATCGTCGTCTTCCCCGACCCCGACACACCCGTGACCACCGTCATGCGCCCCATCGGGATCTCGAGCTCCAGTGGATGGACCGTGTGGATCCCCGAGATGGACATCCTCATGGCGCCCCTCTCGAACATGGAGCCCTCCGGAGCCCTGTGACGCACCAGCACCTCCTCCTTGCCGGACAGGTACCCGCCGATGATGGACCCGGGGTCGTCCTCCACCTGGGGGACCGTGCCCTGGCAGAGGACAGCGCCACCATCGTTCCCCGAGCCCGGGCCCATCTCTATGAGCCAGTCCGCCATCCTCAGGGCACGGGTGTCGTGGTCTACGAGGATCACCGAGTTGCCGTGCTCGACGAGGTCCCTGACGATCGCCATCATCCCGTCCAGGTTCGATGGGTGCAGACCGATGGACGGCTCGTCCAGGACGTACATCACGCCTGTGGTGCGGTTCCTTATCGCCCGGGCGAGCTGTATCCTCTGCCTCTCCCCCGTGGAGAGCGTGGAACCCGCGCGGTCGAGTGAAAGGTAGCCGAGCCCCAGGTCCACAAGCCTGCGGGCGGTCGCCATGAACTGGCCGCAGATGCTCTCTGCCATCGGGCGCATGGGCTCCGGCATCCGCCCCGGCACCTCGGACACCCACACCATGAGATCCAACAGGGTCATCGCGGTGGCCTCCGCCAGGTTCTTGCCACACAGAACTGTGGAGCGGACCCTCTCGTTGAGCCTGGTCCCCCCACACTCCTCACATGGCCTGACGGTGAGGTACCTCTCCACCCTCTGGATCCCCTTCTCGGTGTTGGCCTTGTTCAGGGCCTCCTCCACAGCGCGCCTG
>CALUNK010000113.1 GCA_944321985.1 Candidatus Methanomethylophilaceae archaeon | reverse complement strand
GTAGAAACATGACCGTTTTCCGAATAAAGTTCCGTTTAAACTGCTGGGAACGACACCCGTCCGAACGAATACCCGAAAACTATCGGAAGGGGCCATTTTTAGGTTAGCTTAATTTTCTGGCTGGGGTTTCGGGAAACGATTAAATCCGTTGCTCCTCTCGCACCGGGCATGGTCGTCAAATCCGAACGCGGCAGGAGACGCTACATCTTCTTCGAGTTGCCCCAGCACGTGCGCCGCGACGATGTCTCGACGACCCTGGACGGCATCGGGAGCGTGAAGGTGATCACGTGCTCCGGCGGCAGGGCGGTGGTGAGGTGCTCGCCCTGCGACCGCCAGGAGGTGGCGAGGAGGATGACGTCGGCCTTCGACGAATGCAGGTCGGTCAGAACATCTGGCACACTCCGCGGCCTGAGGGACAGGTACCCCCCACTCAAGGTCCCGCAGAAGCGCCGCAGACGAGTTCTGGGGACACGGCAACTGCACAGCCAAATGCTTTATACTGCCCCTTTTATTCAGTCGCGGTAAGTATAAGGAGCAGGCATTATGCAACCCGGACAGATGGCTTATGACAGGGGCAGCACAGTTTTCTCCCCTGACGGAAGATTGTTCCAAGTTGAGTACGCCCGCGAGGCCGTGAAGAAAGGCTCCACGACCATCGGGCTGAAGTACAAGGACGGAGTGGCCCTTATCGTGGACAGGAGATCCTCCAGCAAGCTGCTGGAGCCCAGGTCCACCGAGAAGATCCACGAAATCGACGACTACATTGGATGCGCAACTTCCGGTCTCGTCGCCGACGCCAGGATCCTGGTCGACGAGGCCAGGAAGAACGCGCAGGTCCACAGGGTCAACTACGGGGAGAACATCTCCGTTGAGATGCTTGTCAAGAAGGTCTGCGACTACAAGCAGAACTTCACCCAGTACGGTGGCGTCCGCCCCTTCGGAACGGCACTTCTCGTGGCCGGCACAGACGACCTCGGGGCACACCTCTTCGAGACGGACCCCTCGGGAGCCCTCGTCGCATACAAGGCGACCGGCATCGGCAACGGCCGTCCTGCCGTCATGGAGGTATTCGAGAAGGAGTTCCAGGACGACATGTCCTTCGAAAACGCCATGGCACTCGGACTGAAGGCCATGGAGGCGGCCATCGAGGACAAGCCGAAGGCCGAGTCGATCGAGATCGGCGTGGCCGAGGTCGGCAAGAAGTTCAGGAGACTCACCGAGGAGGAGATCTCCGTCCTCATCGAGAAGATGTGAGGCTGGGACGATGGTTGACCTCGACGATGCGATAGTGGCGAAACTGGAGACCCACGGCGAGACGTTCGAAATCCTGCTCGACCCGAAGGTGTTCGACCTCATCAAGCAGGGCAAGAAGTTCGACATAATCGACTACATGGCAGTCGAGGACGTCTTCAAGAACGCCAGCAAGGGAACCAGGCCCCCGGAGGACAAGATAAAGGAGGCCTTCGGCACGGAGGACGTCGCCGAGATCGCAGCGAAGATCGTCGAGAAAGGCGAGATACAGATCACCGCCGAGCAGCGCAAGGAAATGCTCGAGGCGAAGAAGAACCAGGTGATCGCGTACATCGCCGCCAACGCCATCAACCCGCAGACACACACCCCCCACCCCCCTCTGAGGATCGAACTGGCCCTCGAGGAGGCGAAGTTCCACGTGGACCCGTTCAAGCCGCTGGAGAAAGAGATCGACGAGGCCATGAAGCTGCTCCGCCCCCTGATACCCATCAGGTTCGAGAAGAGCCGCATCGCCATCAAACTCAACGGATCCGACTACGGCCGTTGCTACGACGATATCATCCACTACGGCATCGTGGACAGGGAGGAGTGGACAGCCGACGGCTCCTGGATCGGACTCATGGAGATCCCCGCCGGACTCATCACCGAGATAACGGAGAAGCTGAAGCACAAGACCAAGGGCTCAGCATCCGTGAAACTCGTGAACTGAATTGTAACATTGGAAATAAGTGATTGAAATGGAAAGAAGAAACGCCAGACAGACGCGCGAGATCGTCGTGCCGGGCGAGGTGCTCGACGGAACCGGAATGAAACCCGGCGAGAACGCCTACGTGCAGGACGGCAAAGTTCGCGCGAGCGTGATGGGCGTCCGCAACGTGTTCCAGAACACTGTGGGCGTCATCCCCCTGAGGGGCTGCTACATGCCCACCTCTGGGGACACTGTCATAGGAATCATAGTGGACATCGGACCGTCCAACTGGCTCGTCGACATCTGCGCGCCCTATCCCGCGCCTCTGCATGTGAACGAGGTCCCCTGGAAGGTCGAGTTCGGTGACACGTCCCGCTACCTCGGCATGGGCAACGTGGTCCTGCTGAAGGTCCTGTCCGTGGATGAGAGCAAGAAGATCCAGGTGACCATGAAGGACTCGGGACTCAGGAGGATCCAGGGGGGAAGGCTCGTCAAGATCTCCCACTCCAAGGTGTCCAGAGTCATAGGCAAGAGCGGATCCATGATCTCCATGCTGAAGAACATGACCGACTGCCGCATCACCGTCGGTCAGAACGGAATGATCTGGATCGACGGCGATGACGAGAACGCCGACGTTGCCGTGCAGGCAATCAAGATGATCGAGGCCCAGGCCCAGGCCGGAAACCTCACAGACAGGGTCAAAGAGTTTATCGAGAGCAAGCTCCCCCAGAGCGAAGAAGAAGAGTATGAAGAGGGGGAGGAGTGACAATGAGCGGACATACTGACATGGTATTGGTAGATGAGAACGGCATGCGCATCGACGGCAGGACCGAAGAGCAGCACAGGCCGATCAAGATCGAGGCCGGAGTCCTGAACAACGCAGACGGCTCCGCGTACGTAGAGATTGGTAAGAACAAGGTCCTCGCCGCGGTCTACGGACCCAGGGAGTGCCACCCCAGGCACCTGCAGAACCCCCAGAAGGCGATCGTGCAGTGCAAATACAACATGCAGGCTTTCTCCGTCAGCGACAGGAAGAGGCCCGGACCCGACAGGAGGTCCATCGAGATCTCGAAGATCATCTCCGAGGCCCTCGAGAAGGTCGTCCTCACCGAGCTTTATCCCCGCGCGTCCATCGACGTGTACATCGAGATCCTCCAGGCAAACGCTGGTACCAGGTGCGCCGGACTCACTGCCGCATCGGTCGCACTCGCCGACGCAGGAATCCCCATGAGGGACATCGTCCCCGCCATAGCCGCGGGTAAGGCTGACGGCCATGTGCTCCTCGACCTCAACAAGGAGGAGGACAACTACGGACAGGCGGACGTGCCCATCGCCATCATCCCCTCCACGGACGAGATCGTCCTGCTCCAGATGGACGGCAACATGACCCGCGAGGAGTTCGACCACGCCATCGACCTCGCCGTCAACGCATGCCATGAGGTGCACGACATCCAGGTGGACGCCCTCAAGAGACGCTACTCCAAACCCGCACAGGAGGAATCCGAATGAGCAGCGAGATAACGTCACGGCCCATGCCCGACAACCCCATAAGCCCCCCCCCCGAGGCC
>CALUNK010000112.1 GCA_944321985.1 Candidatus Methanomethylophilaceae archaeon | reverse complement strand
CAGAGCAGCCTCCCGAACCCGGCGGCCTCCCTGAGCCTGGTCACGGCGTCCACGATGCGCCTGGGGTCCTTCCTGAGCTCGTAGGCGTTGGGAACGACCACGACCTCCGCGGATTCGTCGATCTCGAGGGAATCGGGGATGGGGAGCCTCACGACCTGCACCCCGTCCTTCAGGACCGTCTCCGAGCCCATGCCGGACGACGCCGTCGTCAGGAGTCCGCTCTCCAACGGGACCTCCGCGCCGAACAGCCTCAGCACCCTCCCGCCCTCGGCGGCGGCGATGCACACGGGGCCGTCCGACCCCGACCTGATCATTGCAGGCGTCTCGAGGACGTTCCCGTCCCTAGAATATTCGCAGACCCTTCCCCTCTGGGACCTGGCGACGATGTCCAACATGAGACCTCTCACCTACCGCCGACTGATAAGGATTGCGATTGGACGCGCATCCGGTCGGCGAAATGAGGCGACGGCTGGGTCTGGACGGACAGAACGGTTATTACCGCCGAGATGGATAACCTCCCCATGGACCTATACGACAAGGACGTTGTATCCATCAGAGACCTCACGAAGGACCAGATCGAAAGCATCCTGGACCTCTCAGAGAAGATGGTGCCGTACGCCATGGGCGAGAAGACCAAACGCGCCCTGGACGGGAAGATTCTCGGCAACCTCTTCTTCGAACCCTCAACACGCACCAAGCTCTCTTTCGAGAGCGCCGCATACAGGCTCGGATGCGATGTCATCGACGTGTCGGAGATGTCCATGACATCCATCTCGAAGGGAGAGACCCTGGCGGACACCATCAGGATGGTCGACGCGTACTGCGACCTCATCGTCCTGAGGCATCCGTACGAGGGCGCGGCCAGGCTCGCCGCCAACTGCTCCATCAACCCCGTCATCAACGCCGGGGACGGGGCCGGATCCCACCCCACCCAGACGCTGCTGGACCTGTTCACCATGAAGGAGGCCAAGGGAACCCTCGAGGGGCTCAACATCGTCCTCGTGGGTGACCTGAAGTACGGCAGGACCGTCCACTCCCTGGCCGACGCGCTCACCATGTTCGGCGCCAAGCTGACCTTGGTCGCACCCGAGAGCCTGCAGATGCCCGAGGACACCATCGCCCATCTGGAGGAGAAGGGATGCCACCCCACGAAGACGGCCGACCTGAACGATGTCATCGACCAGGCCGACGTCCTCTACGTCACCAGGATCCAGAGGGAGAGGTTCCCCGACCCGACCGAGTACAACAAGGTCGCCGGGACGTACAGGATCGACAACGCCATCCTGAGGGAGGCCAAGAGCGACCTCATCGTCATGCACCCCCTGCCGAGGGTGGACGAGATTGCACAGGAGGTCGATTCCACGCCCCATGCGAGGTACTTCAGGCAGGCATTCAATGGGGTGCCCGTGAGGATGGCTCTCCTCTGCGAGATCCTCGGAGGTGATATCGATGCCTGATGGAACCATCAAGGAGGTCAAGCTGGCCCCGATCAGGAACGGGACGGTCATAGACCACATCACATGCGGACAGGCGCTGAACGTCATGAAGATCCTCGGCGTGAACGAGAACAACATCGACTCGTCCATCAGCATCGGGATGCACGTCATCTCGGCGAAGACGACCGAGTGGAAGGACGTCATCAAGATCGAGGACAGGGAGCTCGACTCCAAGACGGTCGACAAAATCGCCCTCATCGCCCCCGATGCGACGATCTCCATCATCCGCGACTTCTACGTGGCGGAGAAGTACAACGTCAGACTCGAGGACCACGTCGTCGGACTCGCCAGGTGCAGCAACCCCAACTGCATCACCAACCGCGGTGAGCCGGTCAGCCCCGAGTTCAACGTCATAAGCAGGCACCCCCCTCTGCTAAGGTGCTGCTACTGCGACAGGATATTGATGAACATCTCCGACAACCTGCTGTGATCTGAATGAGGATCCTGTTGATCGCCGGTATGCCCGGCGCCGGCAAGGAAGAGCTCCTAGGGGTCGCCCGCTCGATGGGCGTCCCCTTCCTCAGGATGGGGGACATCGTCAGAGAGTACCACGAATCGTCCGGCACGGAGCTGAGCGTGGGGGCGTTCGCCAGCGACCAGCGCGAGAAGCTTGGGAAGGACATCTGGGCCAAACGCGCCCTCGAGCGCATGGACGGGGAGGTGTTCCTCGTCGACGGCTGCAGGAGCATGGACGAGGTCCGCTCGTACCGCGGCCTGAGCGACGACGTCCGCATCGTTGGGATATACGCCTCACCCGCCGCCCGCTACGACCGCCTCGTGAAAAGGGGGCGTTACGACGCACCGCGCAGCATCGAGGAGTTCGAAGCCCGCGACAGCAGGGAGATGGGCTGGGGCCTCTCGGACGTACTGGCCCTCGCCGACATGATGATCCTCAACGATTCCGACCTCGAGTCGTTCAAGGTCCGTGCCGCGCTCACGCTGGAGGGACTGCTGTGAGGTTCACCACCGCCCGCCTGTGCGGCGGGAAGGCCCTCATGGCCGTGTCCTCCGACGAGATGGACATCGACATGGAAAAGGCGGCTGAGAGGTTCAGGTCGGAAGGGTGCGAGATCACCCAGCAGGACGACATGATGATAGTGTTCCAGTGGAACGGCATGGAGACCACCCTCTACAAGCAGGGCAAGGTCATGTTCTTCCCTCTGGAGGACAAGCACCTCTGCATAAAATACGCGACCGAGATGCTGGAATCCCTCTGACCCCGGCGATCCCCGCGTATCATCTTTTTCTATCTCTGGCACATTGGGGTATGCATGGAGTTCCCCTACCTAGTGGCAGTCGCCATAGTACTGTCCGCCGTCCTCTCTGCTGAGGCGTACAAGCTCCAGTGCCTCACCAAAGGGGGTGCGGTAGCATCCTTCGCAGTGGGCGCTTTCGTCGGCGTCTTCTCGTCGATCAACGCCTTCTTCCTGCTGACGATATTCACCATAGCGGGATTCGTCGCGACCATGAAGGACTTCGACAAGAAGACAGAGGAGGGAGTTCAGGAGGGAAAGAAGGGGGAGCGCACATGGAAGAACGTCCTGGGGGTCGGACTGCCGCCCTGCATAGCCGTGGCACTGGAAGCCACAGGCATCCTGGATCCCGTGACGTTCGCCATAATGTTCACGTCCACGATTACCGTCGCCGGCGCGGACACCATCGCCAGCGAGATCGGGATACGTGACAAGAAAGTGTACCTGATCACGAATTTCAGCAGAGTGGAACCGGGGATCAACGGCGGCGTGTCCGTGACGGGGACCGTGGTCTCGACTGTAGCCGCACTGCTCATCGCCGTGATGGGGTGGTTCGTACTCACGGAGTCCTTGGACTGGCTGTTCCTGATCCCGTTCGCCATGGGCGTGCTTGGGAACATCCTCGACAGCGTGTTCGGTGCGGTGTTCGAGAACAAGGGCCGCATGTCCAAGTACACCAACAACTGCTCCACGGCCATCATCGGGGCAGTGATCGGTGTTGCCATCTACCTCATGGTCATCTGAGGACGGTCTGAATAAGCCCTTGTAGAAAGTTTTAAATACTATTCAGCTATCCCATGTTTCGGTATGACGGCCAAAGCGGCGGGGTCACACCCGGTCCCATTCCGAACCCGGCAGTAA
>CALUNK010000111.1 GCA_944321985.1 Candidatus Methanomethylophilaceae archaeon | reverse complement strand
TTGAACTCGCGGACCACTAAGGACTAGCCCCTCAAGCTAGCGTCGTTGGCCAGGCTTGACTACCCTTGCAGTAAAGGAGGGGATGGGAGTCCCCTTAATAAATTTTACGCCTTTCTCGTCCAGTAGTCCTTGCCTGCGCGGCCCATTGCCAGCACGTTCTCGTCCGGACTGCTGATGGGGGTCTCGCATCCAGGCGCCAGGACGAACCCTCCGTCCTGACCTGCGGCGTCTATGAGCCTGTAGGACTCCTTAGTAATCTGTTCCGGGGTGCCGCTCATCAAGAGTTCCACGGGGTCGAGGTTTCCCATGAGTGCGAGGTCTCTGCCCGCGAGCTCTTTTGCCCTGTTGATGTCAACGGCATGGTCGAAGCTCAGGCAGTCTGCGTGGGTCCTCTTCAGAGACTCGATTATGTTTAGGGTGTTTCCGCAGATGTGGACGAAGGTGGGCACATCGTCGACCGCCTTCACGTCCTCCACGACCTTCCTGATGTGGTCCTCGGAATACTCAGTGAACATGTCTGGGGAGATGATGTCCGCGGAGGATGTGGGGTCCGCCATCCACATGACCGTGGCGCCTGCGTCGATCATGCGCCTCTGCATGTCGGAGACCAGGCCGGTGACCTTGGCAATCAGCTTCTTCACCGTGTTCCCCTCGCCGAACATGGTTGCCATGAGCATGTTCTCCACGCCCATGCAGTAGCCTGCGGTGGTGATGGGGCCCCAGGACAGTCCGCAGATGTGCAGGTCCTCGGGAATGTTCCTGGATGTCTCCTCAAGGGCGTTGACGAAAACCTTGGTGAATCCGGGGCACTCCTCGGCTTTGTAGGGGTCGAAGACCGCCAGCTCATCGATGTCTTCCGTGTTCTCCACGACATGGCCGGGCACTCTGCCGTAGTCGTCCTCGGGGAACCTGACCTTCATGCCCATGTCCTGGAAGGGGACCTGGGAGTCCAGGATTGGCTTCACGAAATCGGACTCGGTCTTCAGGGCGTAGTCTATCGCGACCCTCGCAGAGAGTTGCGGATTCCATCTGGCTTCGTCCACCTTGTACCCGGCGCTGCGGGCTGCGGTGACGAGCGCGAAGTTGTTGACAGGCGTCCTGTCGCTGCTCTCGAAGTTAAGTGCTGCTTCTACGCAGGCTCTGTGACCGGCATCCTTCATGGGAACACTTCCTCTGGGCGGATTGCCGACCAATAATAAAATGTGTCCCAGGGCTCAGATGCGGGAGAGCACCCTGTCGGTGAACTCTGCCGTGGTGAGGGTTCCGCCGACGTCTGGCGTCCTCTCCCCGGCGTCGTACGTCTCCATAAGGGCCCTGATGACGGAGAGGGCCTCCTTTTTGCGACCCATGTTGGACAGGGCTATGGTCGCGGCGGTTATCGCCGACGTCGGGTTGGCGTACCCCTTCGGGACATCCTCGAACGTCTTGTAGAGGCCGGGCAGTATGAGGGTGCACCCTTCGCCGATGTAGGCGATGGGCGACAGCCTGTTCCCTCCCGTCAGGCCGGCCATGATCCCGGCGGCGACGTTGCTGTAGAGGTCGGCGCAGACCACGTAGTCGAACTCCTTGGGATCCCTGACGAACTTCGAGGCCCAATACTGAACGTTCCTGTGGTCCGTGTCGAACACGGACGGGTCGAAGAGCGAGTCGAACGTTTCCGAGAACATGTTGCTGGAGTCGGGGAAGAGGGTGTCCTGCGTGACGCAGACCACGCTCCCCTTCCCGCTGAGTTCCAGGTCCGTGAGTGCGCGGGCCATCATCCTGCTGTAGGACGACGACCTGATGTATTTGCTGATGGTGATCCCGTCTATGTCCCTGCTCTCCACGATGTCGCTGCCCAGGGTCATGTTGCTGGCCCATAGCGTGATGTCGAGGCCCGGGACCCCCAGGTCATCCGAGAGGGTGCGGAAGGACCTCTTGACTGCGTAGAGGTCCAGGCCGACCTTCAGGCTCTCCAGGGGGTTGAACGTTTTCCCGACGTCATCCCTGTAGTCCTTCACGGGGCCGCAGATGGCGGTCCCGCACTCCCTGACGAGGTCCGCAGTGTCGCTGGGAAGGAGCTCCCCGGTGCGCTCGTAGGCGGCGAAGCCGATGTCGCCGCGGACGATCTCGACGTCGCCGGTGGCCATGGTGACCGTCCTCTCGGCGGCGTCGATTATGGACGGCCCGTAACCGTCCCCGGGGAGCAGGAGGATCCTGTCCATCTCAGAGCAGCCTCTCGGCGAGTCCGGCGTAGATCAGGGGGAGGCTGATGGTCGCGTCGCCCTCGACGGTCATCTTCTTGGCGTCCTCCTTGACCTTGCCCCAAGAGACGGCCTCTCTGATGCGTGCTCCGGAGAGGGAACCGTCGTATTCCTCGGCCGTGGTCAGATAGATGCAGTAGTCCAGCCCTCCGCGGAACTGGTTCCACCAGATGACGTGGTGCTTGGAGATGCCCCCGCCGATGATGATGGCGCCTGTGAACTCGGCGTCGTTGGTCATCTCGGACAGCATCTGCTCGTCTCCGAACAGGTCGATCCTGAGCTTCCTGTGCATCTGGTAGTACATCCAGAGCTGGCATCCGAAGGATCCGTCGGTGATCCCGGGGACGACGATGGGGACGTTGTGCTTGTGGCACTGGTACAGGAGGGAGTCCTCGTTGTCCAGCCTGGCGCCGACCTGGTCGATGATCTCGTGGGTGGTGAGGGACTGGGTCTCGGCGAAGATCTCGTCGAACATGGGCAGGAGGTTGTCTTCCAGGACGACCCCGTAGCAGGAGTCGGGCACCAGGACGTTCCCGAGCCTGCTGATCTCGTACTCGTCCCTGAGCATGGCGTCGTCCATCATGAAGTCGCCCTTGTAGTAGTGGGCGAAGGTCCTGGAGAGGTCGTGGTCCAGGGTTCCGCAGGTGGTGATGATGAGGTCGATCATGTCGTTCTTGACCATGTCGACGATGACCCCGCGGGTTCCGGTCGCCATGATGCATGCCGGGAAGGAGAGGATCCTGAGGCAGCCCTCCTTCTTGATCATCGCCTCGGCGATGTCCGTGGCGTCGGCCAGCTTCTGGGCGGTGAATCCGCCCGCGCGGCCCATGGCCCTGAGCATCTGGTCAACGGTCATCCCTTTGGTCACCTTGATATCCTCTACCGGAATGAGTTCGAGCTTGTCTGACATGGTTGTCACTGGTGCGGGCTAGTTGCCTCTTATTAAAGAAGGTTTGGGAAGAACCCCAAACTAATATGCGCGCGAAGGTGCCGCCACAGACAGGTATCCTGTCGGGAACCGTGCCCTATATAAGCGGAATCAGCGTTTCAGATATCATTGTGATACCATGACTGTCGTTTCAATCGTTGCAAGTCCGAGGAAAGGGGGAGCGGGCGACAGGATCGCCGAGCAGGTTGAGGCAGGGGCGAGGTCGGTTGGAAAGGACGTCGTACGTTTCAACCTCAACGACATGAGGTCTTTCAGGCAGTGCCAGAACTGCGAGGCGTGCAAGAACAACGGCGGGACCTGCATCATCAAGGACGATCTGTCGCCGATCATCGACGCGGTCCGCGAGGCCGAGGGAGTGGTGATGTGCACGAACATCAGCTTCAATGAGATGAACGGGCTCTTCAAGCTGTTCCACGACCGCATGTACGTGTTCCTGGACATGAATGCGACGACGATACTCCCCAAGGGGAAGAAGC
>CALUNK010000110.1 GCA_944321985.1 Candidatus Methanomethylophilaceae archaeon | reverse complement strand
AGATGACCTTCGAGGAGCTCGAGGCTCAGAGGAAGGCCGATATGGCTGCCAAGGCCGAGAAGAAGCAGCAGAAGAAGTCCACCGGCCTCACCGAGAGGGAGAGATACCTCGAGGAGAAGAGGAAGAAGAAGGAGCAGGAGTGATCCTGCCGGAAAACGGACGGGGGGTTCCCCGTCCACCTTTCACCTTTTGTTTTGAAATCGTGCGGGGTTGGGCCGCACCGGCGAAGCCGGCACGACCTCAGAGTTTCAGTTTGGGATCGTTCAGGTCCATCAGCGCGACCTCGCGCCTGTCCATGAAGAAGCCGAGCTTCTTGAACATCAGGATCGATGGGGCGTTGTTGGGCTGGATCATGGCATGGGCTACACCGGCGCCCTGCTCGCGACCGAGCCTGACGCACTCCCTCAGGAGCTGGTATCCGATCATGTTCCTGCGGAAATAGGGATGGACTCCCATGTTCTCTATCCAGAGCAGGTTGTCCTCGTCAGCGATGTGATGGAGCATCTGCGCGAAGATGAAGCCCACGATCTCCCCGTCCTCCTCCGCGACAAGGCTGAGGCCGCTGTCAAGGTACGCCTTGAAGTGGTTCCTGCTGCTGGCGCCGAGGTTGTCCTTCCACTCCTGCGGGAGGTCCTCCCATCTGTTCTCCAGCGTCTCCGCGAAGTACTCGCGGATGCAGGAGAGCTCCAGCTCGCGGACCTTCTCGATGTCCTTGATCCTGACGGGACGGATCTCCATGCTCACATCTCCTCGGGAGCACCCATGCCGAGACAGTCCAGGACATCGGCGAGGACTGTCCTCGTGCACTCCACCAGCGTGAGCCTGGCATCCCTGCGGGGACCGGCGTCCAGGACGGACACCGCGGCGTAGAACTGGTTGAAGGCGACCGCGAGCTCGTGGCCGTAGGCGGGGAGCATGTGCACCCTCTTGCCGTCACCGGCCTCCCTGAGGACCTCCCCGTAGCGGGCAAGCTTCTTCACCAGGTTGACCTCCATCGGGTCGGTCAGCTTGCTGGGGTCGGTGTCGCGGCTGAACTCGCCGGCCTTCCTCAGCATGCTGCACGCCCTGGCGTGTACGTACTGCAGGTACGGGCCAGAGTTCCCGTCGAAGTTGAGGGCCTCGCTCCACTTGAAGACGAGCTGCTTCTCCGGCTGGACGCGCACGATGTTGTACCTGATCGATCCGGTACCGACGATGCGGGCGATCTCCCTCATCCTCTCCTCGGTCATGTCGGAGTTCCTGGTCCCCACCCTCGACTTTATCTCGTCGTAGGCGTGGGCGACGGCCTCGTCGATGAGGTCGTCCAGGT
This sequence comes from Candidatus Methanomethylophilaceae archaeon, assembly GCA_944321985.1. Lineage (GTDB taxonomy): Archaea > Thermoplasmatota > Thermoplasmata > Methanomassiliicoccales > Methanomethylophilaceae > Methanoprimaticola. Next base: position 2,456 of record CALUNK010000110.1, on the reverse strand, counting down.
AGACGACGACCCCCTTGCGGGTGGACATCTTGCCCTCCGGCAGGGAGACGAAGGAGTAGAACAGCGGCTCCGGCAACTTGTCGTGCCCGAGGATCTCCAGGACGGAGCAGAGCTGCTTGGATCCCAGCTTCTGGTCCTCCCCGAGAACGTCTATGACGCGGTCGGACCTCGAGAACTTGTTGAGGTGGTACGCTATGTCACGTGTCGTGTAGAGCGTCGTCCCGTCGGACCTCGTGAATGTGAACTTGGTGTTCTTGCCCTGGATGCCGAAGTCCTTGAGGTCCACGAACCAGGCACCGTCGTCGGTCTGACCGGCGTACTCGGACCCCTTGAGCCTCTCCACGACGTCCCTGGCGGACCCGTCCGCGATGAAATCCGACTCCCATGTGTACCTGTCGAGCTCCACGTTGATGTTGGAGAGGGTCTCCTTTAGTCCGCCGAGCATGATCTCGGCAGTGTGGCGGACGGTGTCGATGACCTCGCGGTCCCCGGCCTCGAACCTCCTCAGCATGTCGGCGATTTGGGCCTGGACCTCCGGGTCGCTCTCCATCATCCTGTTGGCGACCCTGTACTTAGCCACCAGCCTGTGGTCCGTCTTGTCCCTCTCCTTCTCGTGGCCAGCGTTCCTGGCGTGCTCCTCGGCCTCCGCGTCGGCGACCTCGTCCGAGACGTTGTTGACGCCCCATGTCAGGATGACCACCTGCTTCCCGACGTCGTTGACGTAGTACTCGGTGGTGACCTCGTGGCCGCACCTCTTCAGGCACCTAGCGAGGGTGTCCCCTATGATCGGGTTCCTTGCCCTCCCGACGTGGATGGGGCCGGTGGGGTTGGTCGAAGTGTGCTCGACGTTGACCCTCTGGCCGGTCTTCTCGGCGATGAAGCAACCGCCGCAGCCTATGATGTCCTCCAGGACCCCCTTGACCAGCGCGGACCCGTCCATGCAGAAGTTGAGGTACCCGTTGCAGGATGATACGGATGAGACGAGGCCGGAGGGCTCGATTGCCGCTGCGAGCTCGTCGGCGATCGCCTGCGGGGACTTCCTCAGGGCCTTTGACATCGTGAAACAGGGCACGGCTAGGTCGGCGGTGTCCACGGAAGGCAGCTCGGTCACGAACTGCACGTCCGCGCCCATGACCGCCAGAGCGTCCGCGACCTTGGCGCGGACCTGATTCTCGAACTCGTTCATTATGGACATTTGGATCACACCTTGTACCTGAGGATGGCCGCTATGCCTCCGAACGCCTTCAGCAGCATGTCCCCCTCCTCCGAGTCGGGGGAGATGATCTGGACACGCGTGTTGAACGCGTCTGCCCTCAGGAAGAAATCGTCGATCAGGTCCTCGTCCTTGACCACGGTGGCCGTGGCACCGCATTCGGGGCAGGCGATCCTCTCTTCGGCGTCTTTCACCGTGAGCTCGTGCTCGTGCCCGGACGGGCACTGGACCGTGACCCTCCTCTTGCTGAGGGACTCCGACACCAGGAGCATGTCCACCGCACCCATGTCCAGCGCGTTGCGGACCTCGTCCTCCCCGTAGCATGAGAGGCCTCCGTCGGCCTTCCTGATCTCGGTGAAGAGGCGCTGCATGTACTCCTTCTCCTTGGTGAGCTGCATGTCGGTGATGATGCCCTGGGCGTTCTGCACCAGCTCCCTCAGGCCGGATTCGTCGGTGTAGCCCGTGTCCACGAGCGGCGTGACGACCTTCTTCCTGAGCTCGTGGTGCAGGTACTCCTCCTTGACGAAGAACTCCTTGGTCGCACCGGGGCCTCCCACGAGGATGCCCAGGAGCTCGGGCCTGTCGAGGAACACCTCGGTCGCGTTGTCGGCGACCTTCTTGAAGAACTCGTGCGCCGCGATCTCGATCAGCCTCTCGAAACGGACAGACGACTGACCTCCCTGGTGATGCTTGCTGGGGACCAGTGAGTCGAAATGCTTCAGGACCAGGATCCTGCTGCCCATGAGCAGGCCCAGGGTTGCCTCGGACCTGTCGATGGTGATGAGCCCGTAGCACTTCTTGTCCAGCATCATGGACTGGAGCGGGTCTGTGAAGAATGTGGAATCGCATCTGTAAAGGAACGCGGTGATCGGCTCGGGCGGATTGATGACGTACTGGACCATCTTGGTCTGGTCTCCGGCCCTCGGGACCTCCCCGCAGAAAATCACGACACCGTTCTCTGGCGGTGCCTTGTACGTTTTGAGTCGAGCCGCAATCGAGTCGATGGCGCTTGTGACGTTCTTCATCGTAGTCTTGGACTTGATGTTGGACGCCTGGGACTGCTCGTTCCTCAGGTACGCCATGACGTCGGAAATCTGCTTGTTGCCGGGGATGTACACCGAGATGAGCTCGGTTCCCCTTCCCCTGTAATTGGTGATCTCCTGCATGTCCTTCTTGAAGTCGTATCTGGCTTTGTCCTCTGAATTGGTTTCTCCCATGACTTCACCAACATTTTTATGTCAAG
>CALUNK010000109.1 GCA_944321985.1 Candidatus Methanomethylophilaceae archaeon | reverse complement strand
TCGATTGAGTATATGTGTCCTGACCTCAGCCGCAGGGGATCCCATCCCCTTCCTTTTCGGAATGACCCCCCCCCCCGACCATCCGTAGATGGTTTCAAAACTGACTATGGCGAATCCCATGGCGTACCCATGTGCCAGACCCCGAAAACCGTACAGGTAGAGGGCATGGGGAGCGTCCCGGTTCGAACGCCCCTGGCGAACCTCTCGATTGTGTCAGATTCTGCGGTACCAGAACACGCCCCAGCACTTGCAGGGCGCGCCGCATATGGGGCAGTCGTGCCCCTCCGGGGAGTCGACCATCCGGTTCCAGTACCCTTGGATGGAGACGGTCTCCCTGAGCCCGAGCCTCTCCAGAACCTTGGCGATGTTCGTGACACCGTGGATGTTCTTCCAGGCCATGGCGCAGACTATCCCGCATCCGCGACCCTCCATCTCCAGGATGCACCTGCGGCCAAGCTCCGTACCTATCCCCCTGCCCTTGAAGCGGGCGGACACCGCCACGGAGTCCAGCAGGCCCGTCAGGGGGGTGGCCATCACCATGTCCCTCTCCGGGCAGTCCGGGAGCATCAGCTTCTCGCACTCCAGCTCCGGCCCGAAGACCTGGCATATGGAGAACCCGGCGACCCTGTCGCCATCCGCCGCTACGAGACAGAACTGCCCGGGGTCGGACATGGCATCCTCGAAGTCGCCCTCGTCCAGGTAGTCCACGCCCAGCTGGCACCTGGAGATCTCGACCGCCTCCGGTATGTCGGAGGCCCTGAGCATCCTGTACTCCGTCACAGACCCAGCTCCCTGAACAGCTCTTCCCTCTCGACATCGGTGAGGTCCCTGTACTCCCCGACCGGCAGGTCGCCGAGCTCTACGTTCATGACACGAATCCTCTTCAGCTCCAGGACCGTGTACCCGAAATGCCCGCACATCCTCCTGATCTGACGGTTGAGGCCCTGCTTGAGGACGATCCTGAACTCTCTGTCGCCCGTCCTTTCCACGAGGCACTTCTTTGTGACCCTGTCCATGATGGGCACCCCGTTGGACATCGCCCTGACGAACTCGTCGGTGACCTTCCTGTCGACCCTGACTACATACTCCTTCTCGTGCTCCGCCCTTGACCTCATGATTCTGTTGGCCAGCTCGCCGTTGTTGGTCATTATGAGCAGACCCTCGGAGTCCTTGTCCAAGCGTCCCACGGAATAGATGCGCTCGGGGTAGCCTATGAACTCTATTATGTTGTCGGGATCGTCCGGGTTGGAGGTGCATGTGAGCCCCCTGGGCTTGTTGAACGCCAGTATGACGTCTCTCGCTTTGGCCCCGACCGGCTTCCCGTCCACGGCCACCTCATCCCCATCGGAGACCCTGTCCCAGAGGACCGCAATCCTGCCGTTGATGGTCACCCTGCCCTCCTCGACAAGTCTGTCGGCGGCGCGGCGGGACGCCACTCCTGCCTCGCTGATGTACTTGTTGAGACGGATCCCCTCGGGCATGGGCCTCCTGATGGGGGTGTTTCCTTTAAAACTGCCGATTCGGACTGCGGTCGTGGCAGCGGATGCTTCCGTCCGTGGACCGTCCCCTCCTCCGATGGGTTTAACCCAGAGACGCGGTTCCATGTCTCATGGCCCTATTCTCCAGGAGACCCACGGGACCTGTCAAGGTCACAAAGATCGGAATGCACTGGGACACCGAGGACCCCTTCCTCTTCGCCTCGCACCACGAGGACGACTACCCCGCCGGCAACAGGCAGCAGGCGCCGCCGCTTCAGGAGATCGGCGGGAGGAACCTGGGGAGGGACTACGAGAAGAGACTCGGCTACAGGATGTACCACGGCAAAGTCGTCCCGGGGTTCCCCATGCACGCGCACTGGGGCTACGAGACGATTACACTGGCCGAGACGGGATACATCGACCATTTCGACAACATGGGCATCGAAGGCAGGTTCGGTTTCGGGGACATCCAGTGGGTGTGCGCCTCCTCCAGGTACAGCCACTGCGAGATGTACCCGCTGGCAGACCAGGAGGGCAGGAACCCCAACGACATCACGCAGATCATGCTGAACCTCCCCAACGAGATGAAGAACGGGGAGAACTCGGTGAACACCGTGTGGGACGGGGACGTTCAAAGGGCGTCCGGCGACGGCTGGACGGCCAAGGTCGTCTGCGGAAGCTTCGGAGGTGTCGCAGCGACCTCCCCCAGCACGGCGTCCTGGTCACACGGCGACAACGGCGTCAGGATAGTCAGACTCTCGATGGAGCCGGGATCGAGGCTGGGGATCGACCCCTCCGCGGAGGGCGCGAACAGGAATCTTTACTTCGTCTCCGGCAAGAGCGCGACGGTAATGGGCGTCCCCGTGGAGGCCGAGAGCAGGGTCAAGATCCTGGAGGCGGGGGAGGTCGTCGTCGAGAACGGCGAGGAGCCTTCGGTCCTGTGGCTCCTGGAGGGCCGCCCCATCGGGCAGAAGATGGCGTCGTTCGGACCGGTGTACCTGCCTACGCTGAAGGAGGTCCGCGAAGGGATGGACGAGATAAGGATGAACGAGTACCACGAGTGGCCGTGGGGCGTAGTCGACCGCGCGCAGCCCCTGGGAACTGGGAGGTTCATCAGGTATCCGGACGGGACGGAAAGCAGGCCTCCGGAGAACCGAGGGGAGCGACGGACCGGCCCAGAATTCTATCCTTCCGGGAATCCGATGCCACCAATCGATCGGATCCGGACACCTCATCGTTCAGAGAGGAGTGCGAAGTTTCCTCAGACCTCACCCGCACATCTGCACGAGCTTCTGGACCCTGGTGCCGAAGTCCTCCAGCCTCGAGATCTTGGCCTCGATGAGGTCGACGCAGTCCGCATCGCAGAGCAGGATGACATCCCTCCCCATGAGGCACTCCGACATGCACGACTCGAACCCGTCGAAGACGTAGTCCACCGGCACCCCGCTCTCCGGTAGCAGGGAGCGAACCCCGTAGCCGTAGAGCCCCAGGCGGATCTCGGTGCCGCCCAGCATCTCCACGGCATGGTCCACCATCGGCGGCGCCAGGCGGTCAGACACAGGTATGATGACGAACCGGCCCTTAGGGCCGGACGCCATCTTGGAGACCAGCTGGGTCTCCGTCCTCGGATACGGCGCCTCTCCGACGCCGCGCATGTCACACAGGCTCTTGTTGATGAGGAACATGGAGGGCTGCATGACACCGGTCATGTAGACCTGGACCGGGTCGGAGTAGAACTCCTCTGACGGGCCGGAGTAGATGAGGTGACCCATCCTCAGAACATGGATCTCGTCGGCCCAGGCGTAGGCCAGATCCACGTCATGCGTTGATATGACCACGGTGGTGCCGGAGTGGTGCAGCTGCTCTGCGAGCTCCATGAGCTCCAACGCCATCTGCGGGTCCAGGCCGGCAGTGGGCTCATCCATAACCAGGACCTCAGGGTCCATGGCCAGGGCACCTGCGAGGGCAAGCCTCTTCCTCTGCCCGTAGGACAGTTTCATGGTGTTCCTGTCCCTGAGATCGTCCAAGCCGACCAGGCGGAGCGCCCTGTCGACCCTCGCGGAGACCTCCGCGGAGGAGAGCCCGAGGTTCAGCGGGCCGTACGCCACATCCTCCTCCACCGTCTGGCCGAATATCTGGTCGTCCGGATTCTGGAGCACGACGCTGACCCTGGATCTGAGGATCCTGAGCGCCTTCCTCCTGTAGGAGAACGGCTCCCCGTCGAAGAGGACCTTGCCCCTCGCAGGCTCGAAGACCCCGTTGAAGTGGTAGAACAGCGTGGACTTCCCGGCGCCATTGGCTCCCAGGATCACCGTCTTCAC
>CALUNK010000108.1 GCA_944321985.1 Candidatus Methanomethylophilaceae archaeon | reverse complement strand
CTGGCACATTCCCTCGGCGATGACCAGGCAGGCGCCTCCCCTGACCCTGTTGGTGTCGATGCGGGGCAGGTCCCTGAACCCAGATATCTCCATCTGCTCCGTGCCTTCGCCGTCGACGCACACCGGGCAGTTCCTGACGATGAGGTCTATCTCCTCCGACGTCGGGGTGTACTGCAGGTGCTGGCATTGTTTGTACAGGGGGATCTCCTCGTCGAACCTAGCGATCTCGCCCTCGGTGGGCAGGTACTTGCCTATCCCCAGCTCGGTCCTGACCACGTCCGCGATCAGGACGCTCATGGCCTGTCCGGTCCCTCCGGCAGCCCTGATGGGTCCGGCGAACACCAGGTCGACGTAGTTGGACCCGTCGGCGTTCTTCCTGATGCGGGTGTCCGCGATCCCCTCCAGCGGTGCGACCAGGATCCCTTCGGTGAGGACGGCCAGACCGACCCTCACCGCCCTGTCCAGGGCCTTCTCCGTGCTCTCGGCGGGCCTCTTGGCCATCTCCTTGGCGACCATCAGGGCTACGAGTTCGCGGTTCCCGTACTCGGCGGTGAGCCTGCGTATGTCCTCCGCGACACCCTCGACGTGGTAGTCGCTCAGGAGCTTCTCGACACGGGACGCCAGGTCCTCTGCCTGGGGGATCTCCACGTACGTCTCCGGGTCGTACCCCATGCTCCTCGCCTTCTCGGCGATGGCGTAGCATTCGTCCTTCTTGGCCGCGAGCTCGGCGAAGTACTTCGCCATCTCGGGGCTGGTAGCCGGTCCGCCCGTCATTCGCCCTCAAGCTCCGTCTCGGCGGCCTTGCGGTTGAACACCGCCCTGAGCTCCCTCATTATCGTGTCGGTGAGGATGTCCATGTTCTCGCCGGACTGGGCGGAGAAGTACAGTCTCCCGTCGTCCGTCTTCAGGACGTCGCACTTGCTCTCGGCTATGATGATCGGGACGCCGGGGAATCCCTTTTCCACGGTCTCCAGCAGCCTCTCCTGCATCTCCAGGGGGAAGCCGCAGGTCTCCGAGGGGTCGATGACGAAGAGCATCACGTCCGTCAGGTACCTGAGGGCGAGGACGGCCTGCTTCTCGATGTCGTTCCTCTCGTCGAACTGCCTGTCCAGCAGGCCGGGGGTGTCTATGATCTGGTACTTGCGCCAGTCGTCCTCGATGTGGCCCACGATGACGCCCTTGGTGGTGAAGGGGTAGGGGTCGATCTCAGGCTCCGCGGTGGAGAGGACGGTCACGAGGTTGCTCTTCCCGACGTTGGGGAATCCCGCGACAACGATGGTCGGGACGTTCGGGTCCACGGCGGGGAGCTTCCTGAACTTGTTCTTGGCGTCCTGGAGGAAGAGCAGTTCGTCGGATATCCTGTCGACGTAGGAGTTGAGCCTGCCGTAGAAGCTCCTTCTGGTGGCCTCCACGATCTCGGGGTCCTTGGTGCGGCGGATGTCCTTCAGGGTGTCGTTCTTCAGCTTCTCGGCCTTGGTGGCGCACCAGTTAACTGCTCCGAGAGCCTTCTTGTAGCGGTCGATGCCTATGACGATGTCGACGAGCTCCGGGAAGAAGTCGTCTTCCTTGTCCAGACGGGGGAACCTGTCGACGTAGCCCTGCAGGGCCGTGACTACTATGTCCCCCGACGCCGTCACCTTCGCGAGCGCCGTCTTCTTCTTCGAGTCCAGCGCGTTGGTGCCGTTCTTGCGGATCTTGGACGCCCTGTGGAAGGCCTTCTCCATGAGCTCTTCCGACGTCATCACTGTGGGGATCTTGAAGTCCATTCCGGCCATGCCTAGCCCTAATGGTTCTCCCCTTATAATCATAAGGGAGAGACGTCCGGGCCGGCCGTGAGACTGGCGTCTCGCGGTCCGTCCGGACGCTCACGCGAACCTCACCGTCAGCATCATCAGCCACAGGTCGTGCTCCATCCCGTCTTTCGGCGACAGCCTCGACGGGATCGCCAACTCGGGGCAGTCTATGGCCTTGACGCCCATCACGATCTCCGGCCTGCCGGTATCGGAGCCGAGCAGCCTCGTGATCCCGGAGAGGTTCGTCCTGAAAGTGACGCCGAGGTCCATCTCCGGCAGGTCGGCTCCACCCGACAGCACATCGGGGAAGCCTATGCCGGTGTGGAACGTGACCTCGAGGTCGATGTTCTCGGTGAACATCCCCGTCGCGTCGATGGAGTAGGGGTTCTCCGATTTCAGCACCAGCTCCATGAGCTTACCAGTCAGGTACCTCAGGACGTCCACGACAAGGTCGCCGTCCGTTCTCAGAGCCACCCTCACCCCCGTCTCCGAGACCGACGCCATATCGCCGACGTCCAGGCTCACGTACACGGACGCCTCCAGTATCCTCCCCGCCACGGCGTCTATGAGCTCCTCCAACGTGTACCTGACGAGGTACTGTATGAAGGACTGGAGGGATTCCAGGTCTGTTATCGCCCCTATCCTGTCGAACGACTTCTCCACGGCGGTCCACACCGCGTCCTTGAGTTCCCTGGCGGAGACCAGGCTGCTGCCCGGATAGGGGCTGTTGGTCCGCCCCTGTGTCCCGTCGGCGAAAACCCATTCGGTGGAGCCGTCGAACGACCTCTGCCACGTCCTGCCATCGTTGGAGCCGTCCTTCTCGGTAGGGGTGCGGTCCACCTCGTTCCCATCCGGGTCCTTCAGGACAACCGTCTCCCCGTTCTTCGTGTACTTTCCGGAGGAGTTCACGAGGGTGAAGTCCGGATAGATCACCAGGAACTCCCCGGGGGCGAGGGTCCCGGACAGCTCCATGCACTTGCTCCTGCGGTCGGAGGCCGCCAGCAGGGTGTAGCCGTCCAGGTCTATGCTAACGGGGGAGTTGTTCAGAAGCTCCACCCATTCGTGCCCGTTGTCCTCGCCGGCGGGGTTGCTCTCGAACTCGTTGATGATCAGCCCGTCGTCCATCGGGTCGGAGTACTTCAGGCCGAACCCCGCGTCAAGGCCGACACGGACCCCCATCACCGGGATGTTGCCCAAGACCTCCCCCAGGCCCGGGACGTCGCTGAGGGCGATGCCCATCTCATGGTAGTCCTCCAGTTTCGGGGCGACGAGGGAAACGTCCGTGTCCCCGATCTCGCCGTCGACGGTGATCAGGTACTTCCCGCCGCGCATCAGCGGATCCAGGGTGACGTCCACGCTCCAGCTGTCCCCCTCGATGCCGCCCTTGCCTGTGATCACCAGGTTCTCCGGCTCCACCTCCCCGCGGACCTTTGCTGTGATCCCGGCGTAGACGGTGAGCCCGGCCACGGGCATGGTGAGCGTGGCGGACAGCAGCGTCTTGGTGTTGGCCGCCCAGGTGACGGCGTCGGTGCTGAACTCCAGGGTGCATCCGAAGAACTCCAGCGTGACGGTCTGCTCGTCCAGGCCTATGCTCACCAGGATGTCCAGGGCCGCCTCCGTGAACACCGTCTCCAGGGCAGTCTCGAACCACCCCTTCAGCTCGTTGAGCGGGCCGATCACCGCCTGGTATATCCGGGTCAGCTGCTCGGACACGAATGTGAGCGCCTCCATCAGCGCCTCGGACAAAACGGTAGCCACGTTCCTGACGGCCTCCATCACCTTCCTCAGCGGCTCGATGATGGGTTCCAGCAGCTCCAGCAGCAGGTTCCACAGGTCCTCGTAGAGCGTTGTGCTGGGGATGTAACCGATCCCGGCCAGAGCCCATCCGCTCGCGACGGTGATCTCGACGGTGGTGTCGAGGGACACCGTGTCCTCCATCACGGAGGACGAGGTCCCCATGGCACCGGACATCGCCCCGCTCCCCACCACGGTCACGTCCATAAGGTCCGCCATCTCGATCACTATCACCGTCGAGTAGGCGGCGCAG
>CALUNK010000107.1 GCA_944321985.1 Candidatus Methanomethylophilaceae archaeon | reverse complement strand
CTGAACCCGACCGTGTGGACGCACCTGTCCCTGTCGATGGTCACGCTCCTCACGACGGGGTCGCTGCGGATCCCGGCCTCGAGCGTCTCGACGGTCACCATCCCGTCGCCGTCGATCAGGCGGAAGTCGGTGGTCCCGGGAAGCTCGGTGATCCCTCCGTGGGGGTTCATCCCGTTGATCGCGAGGATCTCGTCGCACATCGTCCCCGCCTGCTCGGGGACGCTGTCCGTGATGCCGATCAGGCTCAGCCCGTAGGCGCAGATCTCCGTCATCACCTTCTTCACGACGCCGCCGTCATCCGCCACCCTCTTGAGCTCGTCGAACAGTGCCAGGTCGTGGTGGACCGACGACTCGTACGAGTGGATCGCCCTCTCGACGGAACCGGATCCGAGAAGCGTCTCGACGGTCGCTTCTGAGTCCTCCGGTATCGCCGCGGTCCAGGCGGACACCAGCCGGGACTCCAGCTCCGAGGACAGCACGAACTCGTCCGCGTGGGACTGAATCTCCTCGGCGATCGCCCCGTAGTACGGGTCGTACATCGCACTCGAGCCCAGGGAGCCAGAGATGGCGCTCTCGACCGCGGACATGCCGTCCCTGACTGCGCGGTCGAAAAGCTCCGCCAGTGAGTCCAGGAACGGCTCGTCGTCGTACGGGTCCACGTCGACCGACACCGTGCCAAGGCCCATGTTCTCCGCTATGGACACCGAGGCGTGCCTCAGGACGTCGAGCACGAAGTCCATGACGTAGTTGGCGTCCTGGGAGTACCTCTTCCTGAAGTCCTTCAGCCAGTCCTTCGAGAGGACGTCGGAGGTGGGGTTTTCCACGGTCACGGTGATGCCGGCGACCGAAACTGTGGATGTGCCAGCACCCGGCCGGCGGTAGTCGTCGGGATCGATCCCGGCGATCTCCATGGTCTTCTCAATGTAAGGGACGGCGCTGTACACCCTCTCCTCCCCCAGGAGGAAGGCGGCCAGGGACGTGACCGCGTCCCTGAACGGGAGGAGCGCCCTTTCCAGGCCGTCGAGTATCTGGAACCCCATGATGTAGTCGAACCAGCTCAGGGCGACGTCGTCTATGACCGACACCAGTGCCTGGGAGTACACAGCGGCGAGGTCCAGGACGATTCTCCCGTCCTCCGCGACCAGGAGATCGGAAAGGTCCACGCGTCCGAAGCCGGAAAGCGTGTTGTCCTCGCCCCTGAAGCAGATCATCGACACGGCCTCCAGCGCGTTGCGGTACGCGTCGCGGACGTCGTCCGCGGTGATGATCGACATCGTCCCCCTCTCCCCGTACTCGGACATCGCCCCGTAGCCGTTCATGACCCTGTACTGTGCCAGGCTGGTGAGCTGGTACGTGATCATCTGCGACACGGACACGCCGCCGGAGCCCACCATGCTCTCGAAGAGCGACTGCCTCTCCGCCGAGAGGGGGAGGGCGTAGCTCCCGTCGGTGGACACCTCGAGGTCGGTCTCCCCGCGGCCGGCGTCCGACCTCAGGGTGACATGCACGGTCCCCGCGCCCTTCAGGTAGGCGGGCGTGTACCCCCCGTCGCCCGAGTCCAACTCCAGTGGCAGGGCCTCGGCCGTGAGGCCGAGATCGTACCAGTCCAGTTCCGCCACCGCGCCACCGCTCCTGACCGGGAACTGGAACTCCAGCCATTCCCCCGCCCTCGATTCGAACGTCCTCGCCCTCTCGTCCACCGTGTCGGACGCGTCGGTGACCCCGTCGGAGGCCGTCGAGAGCCCCCGCACTATCTCGCCCAGCCCGCGGTTCACGTACACCTGTATGTCCGCCGCCGCAGCGTCTATGGCGTCGATCCCGTCCATCAGGTCGTCCGTCCCGTCCTCCGTGTCACCGTAGTGCTGCACCGCCGCGGCGAGCGCCGTGGACGCCAGCAGCAGCGCAACCGCGATGACGGCGAACGGCATCCCGCCGAACCTGTCCATCCCCTTCATGCGGGGGTCTCGTCTCGGGGGACGATAAAGGGGGTACCGTGCGGTCACGTTGATTCGTCCAGACGGGTCTGGACGGATGTAACGTCGTCTAAACGCGTTCCTTCGTTCCTGTTTTATTTTATAATATTAATGCATGCCACAACCTCAGTAACATGACGATAACAGCGACTAACTATGCAGTGAAGAAGGGCCTTCCCAAGAAGACCCAGTCCATCTGCCCCGAGTGCGGGAAGATCATCGAGGCGAACATCTTCGCCAAGGACGGAAAGGTCTACATGGAGAAGACCTGCCCAGAGCACGGCTACTTCTCCGACGTATACTGGTCCGACGTCGACCTGTACCTCAAGGCAGAGAAGTACGCATACGACGGGGTCGGGGTCCACAACGCCATGGACCGCACCATCGGGGACGATCCGGACGACACCGTGCACATCGTCATCGACGGGCAGAGGATCGACATGCTCTCCTGCTCCGCGATCGCCAACCTGGATCTGACCAACAGGTGCAACATGAACTGCCCCATCTGCTTCGCCAATGCGAACGATGCGGGATACGTCTACGAGCCCACATTCGAGCAGGTTCACGACATGCTCGTCGCCCTCAGGTCCGAGAAGCCCATCAAGTGCACCGCCGTCCAGTTCGCCGGCGGCGAGCCCACAGTCTACCCCAGGTTCGTGGATGTCGTCAGGGACGCCAAGGAGCTCAAGTTCGCCCAGGTCCAGGTCGCCACGAACGGAATCAAGTTCGCGAAGGACTACGAGTTCCTCAAGGCCTGCAAGGAGGCCGGACTAAACACGATCTATCTTCAGTTCGACGGACTCACCGACGACGTCTATCTCAGGTCCAGGGGCAGGAAGATGATGCACATCAAGATGGGCGTCATCGAGAACTGCAGGAAGCTGAAAGAGGATGGACTCAAGTCGCCGTCCATCGTGCTGGTTCCTGTTGTGGGAATGGGAATGAACGACGACATCATCGGGGACATCATCAAGTTCGCCTTCGAGAACTCCGACGTCATCAGAGGAGTCAACTTCCAACCTATCGCGTTTACTGGCAGGGTCACCAACGAGGAGGTTGCCTCCGGCAGGTTCACTCTGCCTGACCTCGTCAGATGCGTCGAGGAGCAGACCGGGTATGCCACCAAGGACGACTGGTATCCGGTGCCCGTCGTTGCGCCCATCTCCAAGTTCGCGTCCATCATCCTCGGTCAGAACAAGGTCACGTTCACCACCCACCCCCACTGCGGAATCGCCACCTACCTGTTCCAGGACGACAAGGGCAACGTCGTGCCCTTCCCCAGGTTCGTCGATGTGGCCAGGTTCTCCGCGGGCCTCAACGAGATCGCGGACAAGGCCGAGAACTCCAGGTTCAAGAAGATGTACGTCGCCAAGCTGGTGAAGCTGCTTAACAGCTGCGTCGACGAGAGCAAGATGCCCGAGGGACTGACCAAGATGAAGTTCGTCTCCCTGATCAAGGACGTCATGTCAGACAAGTCCAAGGACACGCTGGCCACGTTCTCATGGAAGATGATGCTGATCTCCGGAATGCACTTCCAGGACAGCTACAACTACGACATCGAGAGGGTCAGGCGCTGCGGTGTCCACTACATATCCCCCGACCTGCGCATCTTCCCGTTCTGCGCCTACAACTCCGGACCCGAGTTCAGGAGGGAGATCGAGGCGAAGTTCTCTGTCCCGCTGGACGAGTGGAGGAAGACGCACACCCAGGAGGCAAAGGAGCTGGCCGAGGCCCTCATCGTCCCCAAGGACGAGCAGGCGGACTGACTCCACCCTTAAAACGATCAATAGGAGTGATGTGAATGAAGGTCGATGTCAACAAATGCCTCCACTGCGGAGGATGCGTGGGCTCCTGTCCCAAGAACGCCATATTCCTGAACGATTTCGTTCTGG
>CALUNK010000106.1 GCA_944321985.1 Candidatus Methanomethylophilaceae archaeon | reverse complement strand
GATAGCCTCGTAGTGTAGTGGTCAATCATGCGGGACTCTGGATCCTGCGACCTCAGTTCGAATCTGGGCGAGGCTACCATTTTCCACACTTCTATCCACTGTCTCATTCCCAAACCCCTATATACCGTTCCAAAAATCACACTCCCATGGCCGTAAAACAGTTCATGGGCTATGCCAAGTGGTGGATTCTCTCTAAGTGCGGAAGGAAGTCTCCCCTCGTCATCACCGTGGGCATAGGCTACGCCTGCAACCTCAGGTGCAGGCACTGCCACATAGACTCCATGCTGAAGGCCAACCCCGGCATGAAGGCGGCCCAGACTTATGACGAGATCGTCGCCGACCTGGAGGAGAGGTACAGCTCCGGGGCCAGGATCGCGTACTTCGAGGGCGGAGAGACCACCATCTGGAAAGACGGGGACAAGGACCTCGGCGACCTGATAGACGCCGCCAAGAGGATCGGGTACTACAACGTTGGCTACACTACGAACGGGACCACCGGGAGGATATTCACAAACTCGGACGTGATCTCCGTCAGCCTGGACGGCCCGAAGGAAGTGCACGACTACGTCCGCGGGGAGGGCGTCTACGACAAGCTCATGGCGACCCTGAACGGCCTCGAGTTCTCAGGGAGCGTTTACGCGAACATGGTCCTGCAGAAGGGCAACCTGGAGCACATCCGCGAGACGGCGGAGATCGTAAGGTCGAACCCCCGCCTGGCGGGGATCGTCTTCAACTTCATCACTCCGCCGCCGTACGAGCTCCTTCCCTCACCGGAGGAGAAGAGGAAGGCCATCGACGAGATTGCGTCCCTCAAGAACGAGGGCTTCCCGATTCTGAACTCGAAGAAGGGCCTCGAGCTTCTCGCGGAGGAGGACTGGGAGTCCAGATGCCCCAAGTACCTCTCGGCGTTCACGCTTCCCGACGGGACGAGGAAGAACGGATGCCCTTCGGAGGGCACCGAGTCCTGCAGGCACTGCGGATACGACGCCGTTCGCGAGTACTACCTTGTTGACCGCGGGACCCCTTCCACGATCCTCGAGATGTTCCCGGTCTTCGCCAGATCGAAGGACTGACGCCTCACCAGAGAACGACCGGCCCGACCGCCATCGAACAGACGGATGCCACGAGGAACATGACCTCGGTGAGCAGTGAGAACAGGAACGAGAACGGGATTATGGCCACATCCCAGTGCTCCTGACGGGCGTTGATGACCCTCATCATCTTGAGGATGACCGGCAGGGTCAGGAATAGCAGCAGGTTCAGAAGGTCGTAGTAGCACATGAGGGCCGCCAGCACGTACGCTACGGCTACGGCGGCCTTTATCGCCCTCACGGTGCCCTCGGTCCCCAGACGGATGGACATGTTGACCTCGCCCATCTCCAGATGGACGTCGTTGGCCGACATCGAGTCTATCAGACGCATGAGGCCCACGACGACGCCCACCATCAGCGAGAACAGCAGGATCTCTACGGTGAACGTCCCGGTGGCCACGTAGAACGAGCAGAAGCACATCATGAAGAACGCTATGCCCACCGACACCTCCCCGAGTCCCCTCGCTCCCAGGTTCACGGGCGGCGCGGTGTAGAAGAAGGCGAGGAACGCCCCCACGAGGCCGAAGGCTATGACTGGCCAGCCGCTGTACAGGATCACCGGCACGGCGACCACGACGACCGCGATTGCCAGGGCGGCCATTATGGCCTTCCCCTGGGATTCCGTTACCAGCCCGGTGTCGAACTGGTTCCCCTCCCAGTACACCCTCTTTACGGCATCGGGCGTCATGAGGTTGTCACGGGACCTGGCCTTCCTCTCGTTGACCTTCTTGTCTACACCGGACTTGTGGTCGAAGTAGTCGTTGGAGAAGTTGACGAACAGTGCCAGGAGGAGCACCGCCAACGGGATCAGGACCAGTATGTGCCAGGGCACATCGTACGGGATCGCGTACACGACCCCGCACACCGATGCGAGCAGGAACGGCAGCGTGTAGCTGAGCCTGAAAATCAGGTTTACCCTGGTCAGCAGCGGCAGCTCGTCCTTGCTCGGATGATCCATGGCGTCGCCAGATGCTTTGACGTATTTGTATGTGCTTGCTGGATGGACCCGGGGGAACGCACGGCGTCTCCGTCATCGCGCGCGAAGTTATTATTACAGCGGAGTAGATGGCCTAGCCAGTGATTCAACATGATCAGCAGAGACGAGGTACTCGGCAACCTTGAGAGGTACAACCTCAAGGATGCCAAAGTAGGTGTTATCGCCTCCCATTCTGCCCTGGACACATGTGACGGAGCCGTTTCGGAAGGATTCAGGACCGTCGCCGTGTGCCAGCAGGGCAGGGACGCAACGTTCTCCAGGTACTTCAGATCCCAGAGAGACGCCCAGGGCAACCTGATCAGGGGCGTCGTCGACGAGCCCGTCATTCTGGACAAGTTCAACAGCATCCTCAAACCCGAGGTGCAGAAGGGCCTCATGGACAACAACGTCCTCTTCGTACCCAACAGATCCTTCGTGTCCTATTGCGGCATCGACGCTGTAGAGAACGACTTCGCCGTACCCATGGTCGGAAGCAGGAACCTGCTCAGATCCGAGGAGAGGGGCGATGAGCGCGACTACTACTGGCTGCTGGAGCAGGCAGGCATGCCCTTCCCCAAGAAGGTCGAGAAGCCCGAGGACATCGACGGGCTCACCATCATCAAGGTCCACCACAAGGTGAAGAAGCTCGAGAGGGGATTCTTCACCGCCAAGGACTACGACCAGTTCGTTGAGAAATCCAACGAGCTCATCGCCCAGGGCGTCATCGAGGAGAACTTCCTGGAACACGCCAGGATGGAGCAGTACATCATCGGACCCGTGTTCAACCTCGACTTCTTCTACTCCCCCCTCGAGGAGAAGGGAGAGAAGATCGAGCTCCTCGGGATCGACTGGAGGTTCGAGAGCTCCCTGGATGGATACTGCAGGCTCCCCGGAAAGCAGCAGGTGGAGCTGGAGGAGGACGGGATCATCCCCGAGTACACCGTGTGCGGACACAACTCCGCGACACTGAGGGAGTCCCTCCTGGACAAGGCGTTCGGACTCGCTGAGAAGTACGTCGCGGCCACCAAGAAGTTCTACGACCCCGGGATCATCGGTCCGTTCTGCCTGCAGACCTGCGTCGACAAGGACCTCAACTTCTACATCTACGACGTCGCACCCAGGATAGGGGGAGGCACCAACGTCCACATGTCCGTAGGACACCCCTACGGCAACACCCTCTGGAGGACCAACATGTCGTCCGGAAGAAGACTCTCCATGGAGATACGCAAGGCGATAGAGCAGGAGCGCATCGAGGAGATCATCACCTGAGGCGAGCACATGAACTACAAACAGATCATCGCCGTTTCGGCAGTCTTCCTCTTCGCGCTGTGCCTCATGCCCGCCGTCGACGCCGCGAGCATCGAGAGTAGCCCCAGCAGCACCGTCGAGGTGGACAACATGAACGGAGGGGGCTTCGACTTCACCATCGACAGCAACAGCGGGTTCGAGATGACGGTCACGGTCTCCGAGAACAACAAGGTGCTCTCCACCCAGGAGTTCACCGTCAAACCGGGCACGAACACTATTCATGTGGACCTCGGGTTCCTCGATTCTGTGGGTACCCACTTCATAAGGATCGAGTGCGAGCCTGCAGGGATGTTCGACGGGATCAACGGTTTCAACGTGACCGTTGAGGTCACGCAGAACATCCTCTCCAACTGGGCGGTCTACGGTGCCATAGCGGCAGTGGTGATAATCGTCGTGATCTTCGCGTACATCAAGATGCGCGACACGCCCAAGGCCAAGCCCGAGATGACCTTCGAGGAGCTCGAGGCTCAGAGGAAGGCCGATATGGCTGCCAAGGCCGAGAAGAAGCAG
>CALUNK010000105.1 GCA_944321985.1 Candidatus Methanomethylophilaceae archaeon | reverse complement strand
AGCCTGGCCAAAGGAGATAGGTTCAGGGCCTATTCTCGTAGGAGTTCGAGGGTTCAAATCCCTTCCCTTGCACCATTACTTTTCTCGGCTTTCTCTCATCGACGGTTGTCTTCATCCCGAGATGTCAACCAGCATTCTCATCCAGGTCCTGTCCGCGAGGGTGTGGTCGACACACCCTGTCTCAGTTCAGGCTTATGATGATTCCTATCGCGGTCACTACGAAGAGCACCGCAGCGACCCCAGCCCACATCCAGTCCTTCTCCAGGAGGAGGACAGTGAACGAGACTATGACGCCGAGGAACGGTGACACGATCAGCACAAGGATGCCCAGGTAGAGGAGCCATTCCCCACCGCCCGTGACGTCCACCATGAGGCCTGCGATCATCAGTATTACGCCTGCTATTATGCCGACACGCAATGCCAGTGCAGTGGATCTGTTCAGGTTCGGGGTCACAGGATCCCTCCTGCCTGCAGTAGCACGAGTATCGCCATGATGAAGAGGACTACGGAGAAGTATTTCCTCAGATGTCTCGCCGGGATCTTCCTCGCATAACGGGCTCCGACCAGGGATCCGATGAACGCCCCTATGGCGACGCATGCGGCGTACGAGAGAATGACCTCGCCGGCGAAGAAGTAGGTTATCGCACCCGAGAATGCAGTGATTCCTATCATGTAGCTGCTGGTGGAGCTTGCCGCCTTCATGGGAACGTGCATGTGGATGTTCATCAACGGAACTTTTACCGCGCCCCCTCCGACTCCGGTCATGGATGACAGGGCGCCGGCAATAGTGCACAACCCCATTCCGCTCCTTATGTTCTGCACTTCGTAACGCACGTCCTCGCCCACGGATTCGTCCCTGTACCTGAAGGTCAGAGGGGTGTCCTCGCCCGATGCGGGTTCGACGGTTCTCTCAGGGTTAACGATCATGCGAATTCCGCTGTAGATGATTATGGCCGAGAACAGGACCATGAGGATCCACGAGTCGAGGTATGTGGCGATTATCGCCCCCGCGATCGCTCCGATGCATGTCGTTATCTCCAGCAGGAGCCCCAGGCGTACGTTCGACAGTCCCCTGTCTACGAGGACGGTCGATGCGCCGACAGATCCGGCAATGATGCCTATGAGGCTGATGGCCACGGCCTCGGTTGGTTCCAGCCCGAAGATCAGCATCAAGACCGGGACGAAAATGACCCCTCCGCCCAACCCGAACAGTGCTCCGAATATTCCGGAGCATAGCCCCAGGACCATGAGGCCGATAAGGATGAGGGGTTCCATGAGCAACCGTATCAGAATACCGAATATAGGGCTGTCGGAGAACTGTTTTTAATCGTCTGTCACGCTATGTCAACGCATGGCATTCTCCGCCACACTCGATCGTTTCTTCGAGATCACCAGTCGTGGCTCCGACATAAGGACGGAAGTCAAGGGTGGGGTCCTGATCTTCCTCTCGATGGCGTACATCATAGTGGTCAACTCATCGATGATGGCGGATGCCGGGATGGATCTCGATTCATGCTACACTGCGACCATCGTGATGGCGATCATCGGAACGCTTCTGATGGCGCTGTACGCCAAGTACCCGGTCGCTCAGGCACCTCTTATGGGTGTGAACGCGTTCTTCACCTATACCATCGTCATAGGCCTCCACTACACCTGGCAGGAGGCGCTGGTGGCGGTCTTCATCTCTGGTATCATCTTTTTCCTAATCGCGGTCAGCGGTGTCAGGAAGAAGGTACTCGATCAGATTCCGCCGAGTCTCAGGTACGGAATCACTGCCGGTATCGGATGCTTCATAGTTTTCATAGGTCTGCAGAATGCTGGCCTTATAGTCAACTCTGACTCCACCCTGGTGGCGTTGGGGGACTTCGCGAACTCCGCCGTCATACTTTCGCTGTTCTGCATCATCCTCACACTTTTCCTCTATGCAAGGAAGGTGACGGGAGCGATCTTCATCGGTATGATCGCGACAGCGGTAGTCGGAATGATATTCGGAATAATCGCCGTCCCCGATTCCCTGGTCTCTGTCCCGTCAATGCCAGAGGTGGGCGCATTCGTAGACGGCTTCTCGTCCAATCTGCTGAGCGTCGAGTTCCTGATGGTGATCATCTCGCTGACCTTCGTGCAGTTCTTCGACAGTACGGGAACTCTGATGGCCACAGGCGAGAGGGCCGGAATCATCGACAAGGACGGCAACGTCCAGTGCGAGAAGGCGCTTCTGGCCGACTCTGCGACCTCGGTAATCAGCGGAGTGATCGGGGCCACACCCACTGGTTCGTTTGCCGAATCGACCGTCGGTATCGAGGCGGGGGCGAGGACGGGCCTGGCATCCCTCACGGTCGCCGCC
Organism: Candidatus Methanomethylophilaceae archaeon; assembly: GCA_944321985.1. Lineage (GTDB taxonomy): Archaea > Thermoplasmatota > Thermoplasmata > Methanomassiliicoccales > Methanomethylophilaceae > Methanoprimaticola. The sequence continues at coordinate 1,647 of CALUNK010000105.1, read as the reverse complement.
CTGTTCGCATGCGCACTGTTCATCGGACCCGTGTTCCAGGTCATCGACTACAGCTGCACTGTGGGTGCGATGCTGATTGTCGGCGCCGCGATGATAACCCAGCTCAAGGGTGTGAAGTGGGATGACTGGCCGGCCGCCGTGGCGGTCCTGGGGACCGTGATCATGATGATCCTCACGTATTCGATCACAGACGGAATCGTGTTCGGCATCATCTTCTACAGTGTGTGCATGATAGGCGCCAGGCGTTGGAAGGAGGTCAGCCCCATCATCTACGCCCTGGCGGTGATTTCGATCCTGTATCTGGTCGTGGTGGTGGCGTCCCTCTGAGGACCCATCACCCTTTTAACCGTCGAGCATATGGAGTGGCCGTGTCCATCCTGCTAGTGAGATATTCGGAGATAGGTCTGAAGAGCGCCCCGGTCCGCAGAAGGTTCGAGAACCAGCTGAAGGACAACATGCTGTCCATGCTGATGGAGGACGGGGTGGAGGCGTTCATCGTCAAGAGCGGTGCAAGATACTATGTCGAGGCGTCGGACATCTCCGCCGCAGTCTCATCGTTACGTCGTGTGTTCGGAGTGGGGTCGATCTCCATAGCCGAGGAGTGCGTCTCATCGAGGATGGAGGACATCTGCGCGAAGGCCGCCGAGTACTCCCGTTCCAGGATATCCGAAGGGCAGAGCTTCGCCGTAAAGGCCCGCAGGGAGGGATTCCAGGGATACACCAGCATGGATGTGGGCAGGGAGGCCGGCTCAGCCATCTTCATAGCCAACGAGGACAAGGGCGTCAGGGTGGATCTGACGGATCCGGATGTGGTCTTCTATGTGGAGGTCCGTGAGAACAGGGCCTTCGTGTTCGGCGAGTACATCAGGTGCCATGCGGGCCTGCCTGTCGGCAGCCAGGGCAAGGTGGTGGCAGAGGTCGAAGACGAGCGCGGCATGGTCGCGGCATGGCTGATGATGAAGCGTGGATGCAGGGTCATCGCCCATGGGGACGACGGGCTTATAGCCAAACTGCGCAGATACGATCCGCTCCTGAAGGCGGGGGACTGGAATCCGCAGGCACTGGGCGTGGTGCTGGGGACGGGGATTGACGGGTTGGAGTCGGTCGACGTGACAGAGTACGAGGTGCCCGTGTACTTCCCCACGATAGGGATGTCCGACGATGAGGTGGCGGACCTGTCCGACACGATCATGGCGGGGCTCTGAAGAACGTTCCCGGGTTTTCGGGGACTCCACAGCGAGATCACGGAGTGCTCCGCACTGCGATCAAAGACCTGTTCTGGATTCGGCGGATTCGATGTCCTTCTGATGGAACACTTCCAATCGAGGCTTATCAAAAGATCCCCGTCCAAGAGGACGGGTAAGGGGTTTCATGACAGGAATCTCACTTGATCCTTCTCTGGTTCGCCCTGACGGAAGGCCTGGCCTTCTCGGCACCCTTTCCGGTGTGCCTCATTCCACGTCCCTTCTGTCCGGCGGAGGTCTTACCGCGGTAGACACGGTTCTTGTGAGTCTCGTCGCAGATCCAGTTGATCTTGGGGTCGGCCTTGATGACGGGGTGCGCGGGGTCGACGAGGATGACCTCGTACCACTCCTGCTGTCCGTCGGCTCCGACCCAGTAGGAGTTCAGGACCTCGAGGTTGGGGTA
>CALUNK010000104.1 GCA_944321985.1 Candidatus Methanomethylophilaceae archaeon | reverse complement strand
TAGTACTCGCCCCTGGACTTCTGCTCGCGGTCGAGCCTGGAGTCGGGCTTGTTGATCCTGGGCCTGTGGGTGTCCGCATCCCTGCGGAACGTGATGTCCACCGCCGAGAGGAACTTGTTCATGCCGTCCCTCATGTCGAACGGGCCGTCGCCGATACCATGGTGACCCGGATCTCCTCCGAAGACCATCATGGAGTCGGAGACCATGTCCAGGAAGTATATGTCGTGGTCGACGATCATGGCGCTGCGACCGGTTTTCTCCATCATGCGTCTGATGGTCTTGGCCGCGTTCATCCTCTGGTTGGAGTCCAGGTACGCAGAGGGCTCGTCGAACAGGTAGATGTCCGCCTCTGCGGCGAGGCATATGGTGATGGCCACTCTCTGCAGCTCTCCTCCAGAGAGTTTGGAGACCTGTTTGTCCATGAGGTACTTGATGCCGAGGGGCTCGACAACCTCTCCGTTGAAGAAACCCGATGTGACTGTGTCGTAGTACTTGGAGTAAAGGAGATCCTGCACGGTCCCGTCGAAGTCTCCTGTGATGTACTGTGGCTTATATGACACCTTGACCTTGTTGTCGATCTCCCCGGAGTCTGGTTCGATGATGCCGGCTAGGATCTTCACGAATGTCGTCTTTCCCGTGGCGTTGGGCCCGACGATCCCGACCGACTCGCCGATCCTCACGCCCCCTCCGGTGATGTCTAGCTCGAACTCTCCGAAGTCTTTGTTTAGCTGTTTGAACGAGATGAGGTTGGCGGTCTGCCAGTCGCCTCTGGGCGGGGAGGCCTCGAATTCGATGGGCCTGTCCCTGAACCTAATGTTTTCCTCCGGGAGGTATCCGTCCAGGTAGACGTTTATGGCGGTCCTGACCTGTCTGGCAAGGGTGAACACTCCGTACGCTCCTTCGGAACCGTAGACGACATTGACGTTGTCCGCAAGGAAGTCCAGTATGGCCAGGTCGTGCTCGACGACCATGACCTGCTTGTCTGCGCTGAGTTCCTTGATCAGACGGGCCATCTTGACCCTCTGGTAGATGTCCAGGTAGGATGTGGGCTCGTCGAAGAAGTAGACGTCCGCCTCCTTCATCATGGTTGACGCCATGGCCACCCTCTGCAGCTCCCCTCCCGAGAGTTTGGAGATGTCCCTGTCTATGACCTCGGTGAGGTCGAACAGCTCAGCCGCCTCGTCCACAGTCATGCGGTCCTGAATCTTTGAGAGCAGATCCCTGACGACCCCCTTAGCGGCCAGGGGGATCTTGTCCACGTACTGCGGCTTGATGGCAACCTTCACCTTGCCTGCGTAGACCCTCTCCAGGTAGTCATGGAGCTCTGTCCCTGCGAAGTGCTGGAGCACCTCCTCCTTGGACGGAGGGTTGTCGTAGCGTCCGAGATTGGGGATCTCCGTTCCGGACAGCATCCTGATCGCCGTGGTCTTTCCTATTCCGTTGGGTCCGAGGATACCGGTGACCAGGCCCTTCTTGGGCACTGGCAGCCTGTAAAGTCTGAAGGAGTTCTCCCCGTACTGGTGGATCATGTCCTCCTTGAGCTCGTCGGCGAGACCGATTATCTTGACGGCTTCGAATTGGCACTTGTTGACGCAGATACCGCATCCCTGGCAGAGGGTCTCCGATATGATGGGCTTGCCCCTCTCCCCGAACGTGACGCACTCAACCCCGGTCCTGTTCAGGGGGCAGAACTTGGCGCACTCCTGGTTGCATTTCTTGTTTTGGCATCTGTCTATCAGCACGGCCGCTATCCGCATGACCAAGCCGATTCAATCCTATGATAAAAGAGTACGCATGGGCGCGCGTCCGCATGCGCATCAGGTAGAGCACCGGTCCCTTGGCGAATCTGTCGGATCGTCCGTCACCGATGTTCTCGGTCAAGGCCCAATCGAACGCCAATCGTGAGTCCGGCGATATCGCATCGTTGTCTTGTTCCAGGGTTTCGGTCGAATCCGGCCCTTCCGTTACGGGCATTTCGGTCAGCGGGAATTGCGGTCTTCAAGCTTCGTCCTGTCGCGTTTCAATCCCGACGCACAAGGTTGTCAGGGATGTGTCCAGCCAGTCCCTGAAGCCTCAGTCGCTTGGGATTCCTTCGGCATAGGGCCCTTCCGATGGCTATCATTATTACATCGATTCCCGGTTGCCCTTTCATGGAGGACACCGCGGGCACCAGAACCCTTCTCGGGGACCAGAGGAAAGGGGTTGTGGCGCTTGCCATCCCCATCGGTGTCGCACTGTTCTTTCAGCAGCTCAACAGCATTGTCGACAGTCTCTGGGTGGCCGGTCTGGGCGCTTCGGCCATGAGCGCCCTGGGCATCGTCTACCCCATATACACCATCCTTATCGGAATAGGGAACGGTCTCGGCATCGGGGTGGGTGCCGCAATAGCCCGGAACATCGGCCAGAAGAACCACGCCGACGCCAACAGGTCTGCCGCTCAGGGCATCGTAATAACGGCCGTGGTGAGCCTGATACTGACTCCGATACTTTTGATCACGGCGGAGCAGACCATGGTTCTGATGGGGGCGGGCGACACTGTCCAGGAATGTCTGGCGTACGCCCATCCGATCTATCTGATGATGTTCTTCATAGTCCTCAGCGGCGTGATGTCGGGGATGCTCCGTGGCGAAGGGGCCGCCAGGAGGTCGATGGTGATCCAGGTGGTCGGGGCAGTTGTGAACATGATCCTCAACCCGATCCTGATCTACGGCCTCGGCATGGGTGTAGCCGGGTCGGCTTGGGCGACCGTCATCGCGTTCATCGTCTCGTGTTCGATCGCATCGTTCTGGTACCTTCGCGGAAGGGAGATGTACATCTCCATCCGCAGGCCATGCTACCGTCCAGACATGAGGATTTGGAAGGGCATAATGTCGGTGGGAGGGCCCGAGGCACTGGAGCTGTCGATCATGTATCTGTTCAACATATTCCTGAACTTCATGGTCATAGAGTGTGGCGGCACCGACATGGTCGGGCTGTACTCCACTGGATGGAGGGTTGCCAACTTCATCCTGATCATCGCACAGTCCATGGGGGGTGCCATGGTGGCGGTGTGCGCCGCGGAGTACGGAATGAAGCGCTTCGACATGATCTGGGACGCCTTCCGTTTCTCGGTCCGCTCCTCGATCATCTGGACCATCGTTCTCTCGGCTGTGCTGGTCTTGGGCGCGGGCGTGCTCGCATCGGTCTTCACTGTCTCCGACGACCTTGCTTACCTGCATGACGAGACCACCCGGATGTTCTACTTCTTCGCCCTGTTCCTCCCGGCGATGTCTCTTGTGTACACGGGGTCTTCGCTCATGCAGTCCATCAATAAGGCAACGGGAGGGATGGTCAACTCACTGGCCAGGAACATCATAATGAGCCTGGCGTTCCTCGTGGCCACAGTGACCTTCGGGACCCTGACGTCTCTGTGGTGGGCGATGGCGCTTTCCGAGATCCTGGGAGGTGTGATGATGGGTGTTCACGCGTTCATCGTTCTCAGGAGGACCGAGGCGCGCGAAGGCGGTGCGCCGGAAGCCGTGTGATGACAGCAACCGACCGTGTTCTGGACACAACGCCATCTATATATCGTGCGTGCGCGTTCGCGCGCATGGTCACAATGTCGAAAGTCTGTATAAACATCGCCTGGCCGTACTCCAACGGCCCCATACATCTCGGACATGTGGCGGGCTCTCTGCTCCCGCCGGACATATTCAGCAGGTACAACCGTCTCATAGGCAACGAGGTCCTCATGGTCGGTGGCTCCGACCAGCACGGTACACCAATCACCGTCTCCGCGGAGAAGTGCGGCATGACCCCCGAGGACTATGCCAACAAGTACCACGAGATCAACAAGAAGGCGATCGAGGACCTCGGCATAGAGTACAGCCTTTACAACAAGACCCACTGTCCCACGCACTTCGAGGTGGTGCAGAAGGTGTTCCTCGATCTCCAGGAGAAGGGATACATTTACACAAGGGAGTCCGACCAGTACTACTGTCCCAAATGCGCCCGTTTCCTTCCCGACAGGT
>CALUNK010000103.1 GCA_944321985.1 Candidatus Methanomethylophilaceae archaeon | reverse complement strand
TGTTCAGCGGGGCCGTCCCCTGCTGTCGCCCCCGCGTATTGACGATTTCGGGTATAGGGCACGCCAAGCACCCCGGCCAAGCCAGACAGAAACGGGAACGCCACCCTCGTTATAAAGACTTCGTTTCCTTAGTTCAGAAACATCACATCACAAAGGACTAGTCGATCCCGTGCCCGCCGGTTCGTCTGGTAACCATTATATACCATACGTATAATCATGAGAATACCGTGCTACGTGTTAGCACGCCACTTGGTGAGCAAATGGATTTCTTCGGATTGACAGACCCGTGGATCATCGGAGGCTACATAGGGAGTTTCATCTGTGTGGCGTTCTGTGTGATATACGGAATCCTCAAGGGAAGATGCAGCGAGGAGGACGATGACGATGGCCAGTGAGGGTATCGATCTGTCCGTCTTCGGTGCCATGACAGCGGTATTTCTTGTGATCACGTTCGTCCTGGGATGGTACGGGTACAAGAACACCCGCAACAATGATGAGTTTCTGCTAGGTCGCAACAAGACAGGCCCGGTCATCATCGCGCTCTCCTATGGGGCGACGTTCCTCTCGGCATCGGCAGTCATAGGATTCGGCGGTCAGGCCGCCGTCCACGGTATGTCTGTCATGTGGCTCTGTCTGCTGAACCTCTTCGTCGGTCTCATAGTGGCGTTCCTCATCTTCGGAGGCCCGACTCGCAGGAAGGGGAAGGCGCTAGGCGCATCCACATACGCCGATCTCCTGGGGAAGGTGTACAAGTCCAAGGGCATCAGGGCATTCACAGCCATCCTCATCATCGTGATGATGCCGATCTACGCAGCAGCGGTCCTCAAGGGCGGGGTCAATTCGTTGGCTGTGATCACAGGGCTCACCGAGTACTACGACTACATCCTGATAGCCCTGGCCATAATCGTCGCAGTCTACGTGGTCTACGGAGGAATCATCGCCGTAATGTACAACGATGCCTTCCAGGCGGCGATCATGTTCGTCGGCATGGTGGTAATCCTCATTGCGACGTACGGTTACTTCGGTGGCGTAACCGCTGGAAACGAGGGACTCGACAATCTGTGGAACGTTACATTGGGTGGAGTGAACCCCGGCGATCTCGGCGTCTCGGAAGGGTTCAACGGCTGGACCGCGTTCTCGGACTTCGGTTCAACTGAGTGGCTGACAGTGGTTACCACGTTCCTGTTGGGTGTGGGAATCGGGGCACTCACGCAGCCCCAGCTCGCAGTCAGGTTCATGTCCGCGAAGAACGACAGGGATCTCAACAGGTCCATCATTGTCGGATCCGTGTTCATGCTGGCCATCGTCGGTTCCGCATACACCGCCGGTGCCCTCTGCAACGTGTACTTCTACGATCACTACGGACTGACCGCCTTCGAGTACATCACCGGCAAGGGACTCGGAACCGACTTCATAATACCCCAGTACATCCTGGAGCTGTTCAGCGGCATCTCGTTCGGGGACATCTTCGTGTCACTGTTCCTGCTGTCGCTGGTATGTGCGGCAATATCAACGATAAGTGCCCTGCTCCACACCATCGGTGCCGCGGGCGGCTACGATCTGTACACCCTCTGGAAGAACAAGAAGGGCCACTTGAAGGGCGACTCCCAGTCGGTGAATCTGAACCGCGCGTTCATCGTAGTGATCATGGTCCTGACGGTTGTCTACTGCTACCTGATGCCGAACGACATCATCGCAAAGGCCACGTCCGTGTTCATGGGAATGACCGCCGCCGCGCTTCTGCCAGCATACTTCCATGGAATGTACTCGAAGAATCCATGCAAGAAGGCGGCCATCGCGAGCATGGTCTCAGGAACGGTGGTTTACCTGTTCTTCGCACTGTTCATGAACGTCGGCACATGCGTGTTCCTTCCCGTGTGCGAGATGTTGACAGGTCAGAAGGTGCTGCTGCCGGACTCGATACTTGCGAACACCGATGCACTGGTGATCGCGTTACCTGTATCGATAGTGGTCCTCGCGCTCACGCTTGCATACTTCAGGGTGAAGGAGAGGAGGATGGAATTGGAGGTCGAACCGGAATCCATCTGAATTCCTCATCCAACTTTAAACTTTTTAATATTAATTATATAAACATAAACTGGAAATTTAAAAATAGGTTATTTTCCAAGATTTGGTCATTCAGTGATCGAATAATGGAAGCGGTGAATACATATGGAAGATTCTGAAATTTAATGTAAACTCATTAAAGTATTTTTCTGAAATATTATTATAAACATCCATCAAAACATACTTTTAACAGTTGTTTATTTATACTACTTATCTAATTATATTCTAAGCTTTCGAGTTTAATGTTTAATATTATACTTCGAGACCTTAGGGGAAATAAAATGGCAAAGAAGGAAGAAAACGACGGTGTCACAGCCTTCGAAGAGAAGCACATGATTTCCATGTTGATGTTCCTCGGCGCTAACGGTCCGAGCAGGAAGATCGACATCTACGAAGGGGTCTCGTCCAATCCAAGGATGCCCGACAAGCTCAATCATCTCGAAGAGATTGGTCTGGTCACCCAGGAGATGGACATGGTTACACGTTCCACCATTGTCACGCTCACCCCTGCTGGCGAGCAGGTCGCCAGTCTCTTCGTTGCCATCGACAAGTGCATCAAGGGAATTAAGAGATGAATCGACGGCCTGAGGATAGGTTAAGTAGGACCTAGGCATGGAGCCATCATGGAGAAGGCTCTCGAACTGAGGAACGTGTCGATCGTAAGGAACGGCAGGCATATCCTCAGGTCAGTCGATCTTGACATCTACAAGGGGGAGAACGTCGCGGTCATCGGACCGAACGGCTCCGGCAAAACCACGTTGATCAAGCTTCTGCGCGGGGACATCCACCCGTACTACGACGAGTGCGATCCTGCCGTTCTGAGAATATTCGGAAAGGAGAGATGGAACCTCTTCGAGCTCCGCAGCCGCATGGGCGTCGTCTCCATGGACCTGCAGAGCATGTTCCGCGGAGACACACGTGTGAACGAGGTCATCTGTTCCGGGTTCTTCAACAGCCTCGATGTGTTCAGGAACCATGTGGTCACCGAAGATATGGTCCGGGCGACGTACGAGTCGGCTCTCATGATGGGCATAGAGGACCTCCTGGACAGGACCATAGAGAACCTCTCTCTGGGGGAGATGAGGAGGGCCCTCATAGCCAGGGCGTTGGTGACCAAACCAGATCTTCTGGTTCTCGACGAGCCTATGACCGGACTGGATATCGTCATGAAGTCCAAATTCAGGGCAATGTTCGACATACTCATAGCCAGAGGGGTCAGCATAGTCATGATCACCCATGAGCTCACGGACATCCCGACCTCGGTCAGGAGGGTAGTCATGGTCAAAGGAGGCGAGATTTTCGCTGACGGTGACAAGGCGGAACTCCTTACCGATTCCAAAGTTTCGGAACTTTACGGCGAAAGTATAAAGGTTGAGAGTCAGAATGGAATCTACCGTATGCGTCTCGCCGACGATGTGATTCAATGAAGTATATTTGCCACGATTGCGGATACGAGATTCCCGACGACATGGACTTCTGCCCCCACTGCGGATGCCTAAGGTCGAAGTCGACACCGGTGGACGACAACGGTATGCCGACCGGGGTGTGCCCTCAGTGCGGATCCAAGGCGTCCCCGGGGGATCTCTATTGCGGCACATGCGGAGCACAGCTGCCCAAGGTTCAGATGATCCGTCCGGTTCTCAGGAAGAACGGAGCCGTGGCGCTCGCCCTGGGCCTCATACCGGGATTCTTCAACATATTCGGACTCGGGCATTTCGTGATGAAGAGCTGGGCAAAGGGCTGCATGTTCCTGGCTATGTCCGTGATCTTGCTGTATATCAACGGTTGGTCGCTGGTGTCATCGGACATCATGATTGTGATGCTGTCAGTCATGGTGTACTTCTATCAGGCAATGGATCTGATGAGGACAGTGTATTCCTTGGAGGGCAGTTGATGGACTGGACGGAGAAGTACCGTCCGCAGTCACTCGATGGTGTGATCGGGAATCCCAGTGCCGTGCACAGTCTCAGGGCGTGGGCACGCAGCTGGGAGCACGGAACGCCCGAGATGAGGGTAGCCGTCCTCCGGGGTCCCCC
>CALUNK010000102.1 GCA_944321985.1 Candidatus Methanomethylophilaceae archaeon | reverse complement strand
TCACGGGCGTGGCGTAGTAGTCCGGCCTGAGCCCGTCCAGGACGTGCATCAGCCCCTTCTTGATCAGCGTGTCGCCTATGGGTGACAGGCAGTCCGTGGGGGGCGCCATGATCTTGACCGTCTTGATTGCGGCCAGGATGGCGATGGCATCCTCCCTGGTTATCTTCTCCGGCTTCTTCTCGCCGTCGACCTTCGACTTCTCCAGTATCTCGGTGGCGAGCCTGTCCGTTATCCTGGAGAAATCGTTCTTGAGGAATGCCCTGACCGTCTTCTGCGCGGAATTCGAGGCGTACTTCAGGAGGTCCCCGATCTCCATGCCCTCGGGATGGGGCTTGATCTCCTTCGGCCTCGGAGGCATTATGTCGGTCGCCCTCTCGAAGACGTACCTGGTGCCGTCTGGATCGTGGAAGGTGATCTCGGCATGGGGGTTGACGATCGCGGTGTCCTTCAGGTACTCGAAGACGGACTGCTTCCCGGTTATGTACCTGCCCTTGATCGTGTACTCGACCTTGGTGCCGTGCTCCTTTCCCTTCCATGTGAACGCCTCGTCGTTGGTGACTATGGGGCGGTTCGTCTTGGTGTCGATGACTATGTCCATTCCCCACGCGACCTCGTCGTCACCCTCGATCTTGGACATGATGTGGGCGGGCTTCCCGGTGGTGATGTTCCCGTACATGACGGTGGCTGAGATTCCGATTCCCTGCTGTCCCCTGGACTGCCTGAGGGCGTGGAACCTGGATCCGTAAAGAAGGCGTCCGAACACGTTCGGCATCATCTTGTGGACGATTCCCGGACCGTTATCCTCGATGGAGATCCTGTAATCCTCGTCGTTGAGCCTCTCGATGACCACCTGGATGTCCGGGAGGAATCCGGCCTCCTCGCAGGCGTCGAGCGAATTGTCCACCGCCTCCTTTATGCCCATGAGCAGGGACTTGGAGCGAGAATCGAAACCGAGGATCTGCTTGTTCTTCTCGAAGAACTCGGTGACCGAGATCTCCTGCTGCTTGCTGGCCAGCTTCACGGCGGTCGCCGTCTTCTTCTTGGGCGCGGCGTCTCCTTTGGCAACTTCTTCCGAGGGCATCCGACCTTCGGGTATGTGGGAATCGGATTTAAGGTTGGTTGGTTTCGTCGATCGGTTTCCGGGCGGGTTCCCCGAGGATGCGGTCCCCGCCCTTAGGCAGGAACTCCTGAACCGAGACGGCTCCCCGTCATGTTCCCGATGACATCCGCCTTGTCCTCCCCTACCCCCGAACCCTGGGCGGTACAGCTCGGCGATATGGGCCCCGGCCCTCGACATGACCAGCTGCGTGCTCCACGGGCGGTTTCCGTGAGCTGATTCATAGGGGAAACATGAGAAAAATGGATTGTACGAAAACGATATATGCGCTGTCAACACATGGTTCGCCCATAATGGACACCAACATCCAGAAGTTCCAAGCGTTCGTTACGACGGTTGACCTCGGCAGCTTCACCAAGGCATCGGAGGCCCTCTCCTGCTCCCAGTCCGGGATAAGCCGCATGATCGGTGACATTGAGAAGGATTGGGGCGTGATTCTCCTGGAGCGCGGGAGGTCGGGGATCCGCCTGACGGCGGATGGGGAGAAGCTCCTGCCGGAGATCAGGGCTCTTTGCGAATCCTTCGAAAGACTGCAGTCCAGCGTGGACGAGATCAACGGGATGAACTCGGGCACGATCAAGATCGGCTGCATATCGAGCGTGGCGACGCATTGGCTGCCAAAGATCGTCGAGAGGTTCGCCATGGACTACCCAGACATCAAGTACGAGGTCATTCTGGGCGATTACACTGATATCGAGAACTGGATCGCGGAAGGCAGGGTCGACTTCGGATTCCTCCGCTTACCGACCACACGCAACCTGGATACGATGTTCCTCTCCCGCGACCCCCTGATGGCCGTGCTGCCCAAGAACCACCCCCTGGCAGAACTGGATGTCGTCCCTATCAAGGAACTGTGCAAGAACGATTTCCTCCTCGTGGAGAAGAGGGCGACCTCCGACGCTGGGGACCTTCTGAAGGAACACGACCTGCAACCGAGGATTCGTTTCAAGACCTGGGATGACTACGCAGTCCTGGCCCTGGTGGAGGCTGGACGCGGAGTTACCATCCTGTCGGAACTGGTTCTGACGAGAAACCCGTTCGACGTGGCAATCAGACCATTGGACGTGCCCGCTTACAGGAACCTCGGGGTGTGCATGCGCGACTGCAGCTCGACTTCGACTGCTGTCCGCAAGTTTCTGGGATACCTGCCGTTGCGCAACGAGACTGTGAATACGTTCCTGACGGGGATGGACGAGGCGTACCGCATCCGTTCGTCCATAGACTCCGGCTCCGGCGAGCGCGGCGGGAAGAGACCGCAGGGTCCCGGCGGCGACTCGCACTCGTCCAGACGACGGGGCCACAATGGATCGGCGGTGCCGTCGACACCATTTTTACCGTGATACGGAGGTGGATTCGCCATGAGGTTCACCATTTGCGGACAGGAGATGGACGTCGAGGGCTGTACGACCAAAGGAAGGAGGGCCGAGAACCAGGACTGCTTCTCCTGGGCGGCAGTCTCCGGGGGCCGGATGGACATGTGCCTGAACGGGGAGAGCCTCGTGACCGCGGACGCGGACAGGCCGGACATGCTGTTTGCCGTCGTCTGCGACGGTCTCGGAGGGCTCGCCGACGGGAAGGCGGCAAGCCGCACGGTGACCGAGGACCTCATGAGATGGTTCGCCACCAAGGGTCCCGACGACGACGTGCGCGGATCGCTGGGTAAGGCGATTGCGGAGTCGGATGCCTGGCTGGGGATCCGCCACCCGGGGAGCGGTACCACGCTGTCCGCCGTCCTGGGGACGGAGGGCGGATGGATCTCGGCGCACATCGGGGACAGCAGGTGCTATCGGGTGTCCGGAGAAGAAACATGGCGCACCAGGGACCAGTCCCCGGTTGAGGACCTTTTCAGGTCCGGAGCGATCTCCGAGGATGAGATGAACACCCATTGGCAGAGGAATGTCATGGACTGCTGCATGGGAATGGGCAAGGCGTCCAGGACTGTTTTCGACGACCTCGGGGAGGATTGGGAGAGGCTTGTCGTCTGCTCGGACGGCGCATTCGGATACATGCCCGTGGAGGAGTTCCACGGGATGATGCGCAAGGTCCCCTCGGCCATGGACATGGTGGATGCGATTTACTCCCGCGGCAGCACGGACAACATCACGGTCGTGATCATCGACAGGGCTCGAAGAGCCTATTAATAAGGGACTGCATCCCGCCCGTGATACAAATGGTCGACGAGAAAGCTATTCAGGTCGCGCAGGAGAAATTCGGCGCGCTCGTCAGAAGACAGCTCGAGAGGGTCGAGAGGCTGAAGGCCGAGGAGGGCCCGATCGACTACTCCAAACTGGACAAGCTCATCATCGGGGTGTGCGGCGGGGACGGTATCGGCCCCTACATCTGCGCCTCCGCCCAGAAGGTCATGGAGTTCCTCCTGGCCGACAAGATCGCAGCCGGAAAGGTGGAGATCAGGCAGATAGACGGCCTGACCATCGAGAGGAGGGCGGAGGTCATGAAGGCCATCCCCGACGACACGCTCGAGGAGCTCAAGAAGTGCCACGTCATCCTCAAGGGACCCACCACGACCCCCGCAAAGGGCGACCCCTGGCCGAACATAGAGTCCGCCAACGTCGCCATGAGGAAGGAGCTGGACCTGTTCGCCAACGTCAGGCCGGTGTCCGTTCCCGAGCTGGGAATCGACTGGACCTTCTTCAGGGAGAACACCGAGGGATCGTACGCCCTCGGAAGCGACGGCTTCTTCGTCTCCGACGACCTGGCGATGGACTTCTGCGTAGCTACCCACCAGGGAACGGAGAGGATCATCCGCGCCGGATTCGAGCACGCGAAGAAGACCGGAAAGAACTACGTATCCATCATCGTCAAGGCCAACATCATCAAGACCACCGACGGCCTGTTCGTGGACCTGGCCGACAAGATCGCCAAGGACTACCCCGAGGTCAAGCACGACGTGTGGTTCGTGGACATCACCACCGCCAAGCTGATCGACCCCGCCAGGAGGAGCGACTTCAAGGTCTTCGTCCTGCCCAA
>CALUNK010000101.1 GCA_944321985.1 Candidatus Methanomethylophilaceae archaeon | reverse complement strand
ACCGACGCTGTTATAACCGCGTTCGCATTCACTCGTGACGCTGAGAGATGGAGGGTGACCGACGGTAGCCGCAGGGCAGCTGAGGAAGTTCCCCTCTCCAAGGGCGAGGTGGACGGACGCAAGTCCGTACGGCGAGAGCCGTGGCAAGGGCACAGAAACGACACAGACCCGGTCGAAGGATGATCCGCTAGGCGGTGACGTTCCCGGGGATTTGGTGAAACGGCGACTCCCCACCGGAGCAAGTCCGCACAGCGGGGCAGACCGGCCCGGGACCCGCGGGTAGGACGCTTAGTTGAATGTCACCTGAAACAGAAAGGGGGCTACTACCATCACTCGGCTCTTCATATCCACACGAGGGACCAGACATGATGCTGAACCGCTGTCCGAAATGCTCGCCAGAAACCGGGATCAGGACTATTCCGCCCGAGGAGACCCTGAGGAGGGTCCTCCCGCTGCTTAAAACAGCGGGGCTCGGAGAGCCGGAGGACATCACGGGGAAGGACGACGTCGGCATTCCCGTCTTCTCCGTGGACAGACAGGAGACCGCCCTCGGCGTGCCGAAATACTACAACGGGAAGGGAGTCACGAGGGACCAGGCGCTGGCCTCGGCGGTCATGGAATCCCTGGAGAGGTGCAGCGCGGAGATGCGCGACACCGATGAGGTCGTGTACGGGACTTACGAGCAGGCGTGCGACGTCATGATGACCGTGGACCCCAAGGACCTGATCCTCCCGATTCCGATTCTCGACAGGTACATGAACGACACCATCGCCTGGACGGAGGGCTGGGAGATGTTCAGGGGCTGTCCCGTCTGGGTCCCGGCCTGCGCAGTGTACTACCCCTACTACCCCGACGGGGACCTGCAGCTCTTCAGGTTCCACACCAATGGCATCGCGTCGGGAAACACTCTGGAGGAGGCGGTGCTCCATGCACTGTTCGAAGACATCGAGAGAGACGCATGGTCCATCTGCGAGTTCAGGGACATGACCTACGGCGACATCGTCGTGGACGATGACGACTCTGTCCCCGCTCAGCTCATAGCCAAGTTCGCCGACCAGGGCATAGAGATCCATCTCAAGGACCTCACCAGCGACATAGGCGTGCCCACGATAGGCGCCGCGGCCGACGACATACGCACCAGGGACCCCGAGATGCTCACAATCGGCGTCGGAACCCACCTGAACCCCGAGATCGCCGCAATCAGAGCCATCACGGAGGTCGCCCAGAGCAGGGCGACTCACAGGCACGGGGCAAAGATCAACGCCCAGCTTCAGAAGGTCACCCAGGACATGGGTTACGAGCGCATAAAGGAGGCCAACCGCATGTGGTTCTCGGAGAGCCACAGGAAGACCAAACTCAGCGAGATCCCCGACAGGTCCACCCCGTACGTCCTGGACGACATCGAGGTCGTACTGGGGAGCCTCATGAACGCCGGCTTCGACAGCGTCATCGCGGTGGACCTCACCAGGCCGGAGCTTGGCGTCCCTGTTGTCAGGATGATCGTCCCCGGTCTCGAGGTCAGCACCATGGACCCCGAGAGGGAGGGCGGCAGGCTCAGGGGGATGTGGCCCCCTCAGTGAGCCTTAATAGGACCTCGACGATTTACCGCACATGGACGGCATAAAGGCGGTCGGATTCGACCTTGACGGCACCTTCATGAGGACGCGCGTGGACTATGCGAAGCTCAACGCCGCCGACCGTCTCGTGTGCCTCGAATATGGCATACCATTCGACGAGATAGACTTCGGAGACTCGCCCAAGCGTCCCCGCGCCCCCATCAGGACGTGGCTGGAGGAGCACGGCCGCGGAGATGAGTTCCGGGTCGTCAGCGACGATATCGACCGCGCTTTCACCGAGTGCGAGTGCGAGTTCGTTTCGGAGGCGACCCCGTTCCCAGGATCCGCCGAATGCCTCCCAGTCCTGAAGTCCATGGGCTACAAGGTGGGCATCCTGACCCGCGGGAGCCTGGAGTACGCCACCAGAGCGCTTGGCCCGCTTTTCCGCGAGTTCGATGTCGTCATCGGCAGGGACCATTCCGTTTACGACAACGCCAAACCGTCACCGAAGGCGATGGAGGAATTCGCCGTGGAACTCGGAGTCGGACCGAATGAGATCCTGTACGTCGGGGACAACTCCACTGACTGGCTGTCTGCCCATAGCGCAGGTGCGTCTTTCGCGGGTGTCAGGACCGGTTCTGGGTCCGACGAGCTGTGGGCGTCAATCGACCCCTCCATCCCCGTGATCGATTGCGCCGGAGACGTCGTTGAGCTTCTGAGATGACGGGCCTGCCCAGAGAAACGGGCGGCTGCCGCATCCTTCCTTTAGAGAACAGATGAGAATAGGGGGACGGCCCCGAAGGGCCGTCGGTTTGAAACGTTTACTGGGTTCCGTCTCCGAGCTTGTGGACACGGTCCAGGGTCTTCATGTGCTCGAGGTCGTCGTACCTGAACCTCTCGAGGTTGTAGGCGAAGGTCCTGTCGGCGGGCATGATCTTCTTGACGACCTGGATGAGGGTGCTTCCCATGGACATCAGGCCCTTGTTCATGTCGACTCCGAACCTGGTCATTCCGCAGACCACGTGTCCGGGGCTGACGACGTCGTGGGGGTCCAGGACCGTCTTGAGCTCCCTCTCCATGGCGGCGGTGGCGGCGTTGTGGATGACGTCGGTGTTCCAGGCAAAGAACACTCCGAACCCGGTTGTCCTTCCTCCGTATCCCATGGCGACGTCGCCGAGGTAGAAGTTGAACCCGAAGGACAGCATTCCGGTGATCATCTCGTCGTCCTTGAAGTAGTATGGCATGAACAGGGTGGTGTTCCTGTCGACGAGGACTCCGATGATTCCTCCCGCCTCCATCTTCATGTTGACGAATCCCTGGTAGCACTCGTCGGTGAACTCTCCCCAGTGGACTGTGGGCACGATGACCTCGGCGGGGATCTCTCCGACTCCGACCCTCCTTGCCCTGAACTCGTAGCACCTCTCCTCCCACTCGTGCTCGGCGATCTCGGAGGCGATCTTTCTTCCGCCGGCCTTCTCGGCCATTGCGTCGACTGCGGCCTCCTCGAGGTCGTTGTGCTTCTCGTCTCCCTGGAGGGTGACGAGCCAGAGGTTCTTGACGTCGGGTGCGTGGCATCCAGCCCTCTTCTGGTTCTCGAAGTGCTTGTAGTCGGACCAGGCCACGTGCAGGGGCCTGACGGACGGGTGGTGGACGAGCTCCTGCATGGGTCCGTCCATCTCCTTGAGGTTGTCGAACTCGTAGGCGAGGCACCTGATCTGTCCCATGGGGTGCAGCCTGAAAGTCATGGTCCCGATGACTCCGAGGGTTCCCTCGGCTCCGGAGAAGAACTGGTTCAGGTTGAATGACGCCCTGTAAGACCCGGTGTCCGGGTACCCGGTGTTGACGATGGATCCGTCGTCCACGATGATCTCGGCGTTCACGACGTTCTCCCTGGCACTGCCGTACTTGTAGGAACCGATACCCATTCCGTTGGTGGAGTACCAGGCACCGATGGTTCCCGAGGGGAACGAGGAGGGGTAGGATCCGATGATGTATCCTTCCTTCATGCAGGCCTCGAGGAGGTTCTTCCATGTGCATCCTCCCTGGACCTTGACGGTGAGGTTCTCCTTGTCGATCTTGACGACGTGCTTCATCTTGGAGGACATGTCGAGCAGGATTCCGGCGTTGGTGGGCATGCATCCGCCAAGTCCCCAGGACGCGTTGCCTCTGGGGGTGACGGCGATTCCGTTCTCGTAGGCGAGAGCCATGATCTGGGAGATCTGCTCGACGGTCTCGGGCCTGACGATGACGTCGGGGAGGTTCTTGAACGCGAGTCCGGCCTCCTTCGGGAGGGGCGCCATGTCGTGGCTGTACAGGACCTTGTCCATGCCGCTGACGGAGACGTTGATGGGTCCGACGATGGCCTTCAGCTTCTCGATGATGGCGGGGGTGACCTCCCTGGAGAGCTTGACGTCCTCGACGGGCCTTCCCATGTACGCGTCCTCGACCCTCCTGATGAACTTGTTGGTCGCCTCGTCGCGGTACTTGCTGGGGCACCTTGTGCTGGACCTTCCTCCGAGCTCCTCGGCCTTGTCCGCTGCGGCGTCGTAATCGGCGTCGGAGACGCTTCCGGTCAGCTTCACGGCGACTGTGCTCTTGTCGGGGACGTTTCCGGCGATGTCGAACCCGGCGACTCCCTTGAAGGCGTTGATCGCCGCGGCCATGTTCCTCAG
>CALUNK010000100.1 GCA_944321985.1 Candidatus Methanomethylophilaceae archaeon | reverse complement strand
ATGAACACGAACAGGTTGTCCATGCTCATCGCCTCCTCGATGGCGTATGCGGTGTAGTACTCCATCGTCTTGGTCGTATCGCCCGTTACCACGAACAGCAGCACTCCGAAGGCCAGTGCCACACCGATCCACACGGCGGTCTGCAGCAGGGCGCTCCTCATCGGGATGTGGTGCGGCTTGCGGTTTATCCACAGGTCGGCGGCCAGGAGCACTATCACTATGACGGCGAAAACATACCATAGTGACGATTCTTCCATGGGTGCCCATCGGTGGGATGATAAAAAGCTTTGTGTTAGAAGCTACGTGTGAGACCAAGAGGAGGGGGCGGGCCCCCTCCGCATGGCCGATCGGGTTTCAGTGGGTGTGGGGGAACAGCAGGGTGAACAGGAGGATCAGCACGATCCCGATGATCACCAGCGCGTACGACCCCAGGTCCTGCTTCTTCCTGTGGTAGGCCTCGGGCAGTATGTCGCACATGGACACGTACATGAACGTTCCCGCGGCGAACGCCAGCGGGATCCCGGTGAGGCCGTCCAGGTCCGATATGCCGTTGAGGGCGAGGAAGAACACGACGCCGGCGATCGGCGTTATCAGGGCGAAGCAGAACAGCCTCGTCAGCGACTGCTTCTGGGTGTAGTCCGTGAGGACCATGGTCGTGGACAGGGAGAACAGGACGACGAACTTGTGTATGCACATGCCGATTGTGGCTATGAACCCGATCTCCTCCCCGGCGAGGAAGGTGGCGGCGAGGGCGAGCCCGTCGCAGGCGGCGTGAACGGACAGTCCCACGAACGAGGACATCGACGTTATTCTGTGGCTGTGGTTGTCCTGGCAGCACTCGCAGGTGCATCCCCCCATGTGGCGGTGCTTGAGCAGCATCTCCACGGTCATGATCAGGGCGAATCCCGCTACCAGGGCGTACATTATCTGGTGGATGTCGTATCCGCCGTCCTCGCACTCGTGGACCGCCTCCGGAAGAAGGAGGAAGAACAGGAGTCCGATGAATATCCCGGCACTCAGCGCCATGAGCAGGTGGGCCTGCTTGTCGCTGAGCTTCTTCACCCTCGGCAGCATGGCTCCAGCCATGGACACGACTAGGAGCAGGACCGAGTACAGAGCGAAGGTGGCAACCGCTTCCATGAGGGCGTCTTGCACTCGATGTTATTAATACATTGGTAAGAGGTTATTAATAACCAAGGCAATGATGGTACAGAAGTTATTAAGGTGGTAACATGGGAATCGTCAGCGTCTCCCTCAACGAGGACAACCTCGCGGCACTGGACAGGATACAGAAGACTTACGGGCTCTCCGGGAGGTCCGAGGCCGTCCGCACGTCGATCAACGCCGCCCTAGCGGACATCAGGGAGCTGGAGGGCATGGAGGGCACCGTCGAGGGCGTCCTCATCATAGTCCACGGGAACCACGCCGACCCCTGGATGAGCATGATCCAGGCGAGGTACGAGTCCCACACCAAGACGCAGATGCACTCCCACCTCCAGAACCACAAGTGCCTGGAGGTCATGGTCGTCTCCTGCGACGCGGAGATACTCACCAGCATGATGAAGGAGATACAGGCCGAGGGGAAGGCGGACTACGTCAAGTTCGTCCGCGGATGAGCGGGGTCGCGCAATCCCATATGCCCTTCGCGCGTGTGCATTGCTTATATAATTAGAACGTCTTATGTACAGTTCGGATGGGATGTGCATGAGTGATAGCTCACGCGATAGTGACAGCCACGGCTCTCACAAGAGCTTGAAGGACCGTTTGCAGTCGAAGCAGAGCTTCGATGCCGACGGCATCAAGAGAGGATTGAAGAACATGGGGAGCACGCTGCAGAGCATGTTCTCCCCGAAAGCCGAATCCAGCGTGTACTCCAAGGGGATGCGCGAGCTGGACAACTTCGGCTATGAGAAGTACAACATCGAGGACGACGGGGAGATATTCATCTCCAAGGTCCCCGAGAAGGCCCTTTTCAACGACGGGGAGCCGATCCTCGTCAGGGCTACCGGAGGCAACTTCGTCGGTTCATCCGACATCACCTCCGACAACACCTCCGCACGCATCGACGTGGAGGAGGCGCAGGCCAAGGCCGAGGACGTCAGGAACCTCTTCAGCAACGTTCCCAGGGGATCCGCGATCGAGACGGAGTACCGTGCGACGGTTGGGGAGGTCACGGACGAAGGCACGGTCAAGCCGAGGCCGATCGACAGGACGTTCCTGGACAGGATGAAGGCAACCGCCCCCAATGAGAAGGTCGCGCCCCGCGTCGAGATCGAGGAGGAGATCCCGGAGCCCGAAGCCAAGGAGTCCCCGCTGTTCCTGCAGATCGACGATGAGGAGGACTCCCCCGCGGTGGAGGTCCCTGACGTCACGGAGGACGTGTTCGTGGGCATCGACGCCGAGGAGCCCGAGGCGTTCGAGGCCCCAGTGGACGAGCCCGCAGCCGATGCCATCGTCCAGGACCTCAGCTTCCTCGACAGGGTCGCCGGTTCCCAGAAGAGGCCGGCGGAGTTCTTCGTCGACGTGGACGAGCCCGTGCTCGAGGAGTCCGAGGAGCCCGAGGACGACGAGTACAGCTGGATCGAGTTCGGGGAGGACGTGGAGGACATCCCGGTCGCGGACGAGCCCGACATGCCAGTCGCCGATGCGGAGGTCCCCGAGGGACTCGTCGCGGACGAGCCCGTGATCGTCGAGTCCCTGGAGGACGAGGCGGTCGTGGACGCCGTCGAGGAGCACCTCATGGCGTTCGAGGAGGAGCCCGTCATGGAGGACGTGGTCGAGGAGACCATCATCGAGGCGGAGTCCGAGATTCCCGTCGAGGAGTCCGTGGAGTGCATCCCCGAGGAGCACCTCATGGCGTTCGAGGAGGAGCCTGTCGTGGAGGAGCTCGCAGAGGAGCTCGTCGTCGACGAGCCCGTCGTGGAGGACGTGGTCGAGGAGACCATCATCGAGGCAGTTTCCGAGGTCCCCGCAGAGGAGGAGATCTCGGGAGAGGCGGTCATCGACGCCCCCGCAGAGCCGGTGGCAGTGATGACCCTGCCCGGCATCACCGAGGCGGAGCCGATCGTCGGTCTCGAGATCGAGGGTTCGGAGCCGTCGTCCGAGTCCGCTGTGGCCGAGAGCGTCATGGCGTTCTCGGAGGCCGAGACTGCCGTGACTGGGGCCGACGTCGAGCTGGCGCCGACCTCGAGGTTCAACGGCCTGGAGGAGGACGGAGAGGGCCTCCCCAAGCTCAGCGACCCGGTGATCAAGCGCCCAAGGTCGGTCAGGTTCCGCTTCAGCAACGGCGTCCTCCAGAACGTAGACTCCAACGAAAACGCAGAGCCCAAGGAGGAGCTCCACAGCCCTTTAGTCTGACGGGTCAGCGCACCCTCCCCGAAGTAGAGTCCATAGTGGTGGCCGACAAGGTCCGCGACGTGATGCTGTTCACGGTCCCGGGACTCAAAGACGAGGAGGACGACCCCATCGTTGCCCCCGACGTCCCCATGAGGGACGACGGGGCCGATAGGCGCTTCGTGAAGGCGTTCATCCACGACGAGATACCGTGGATGGAGGTCTCCAACGAGGTGCGCGACCTGATGCTACTCGCAGTTCCAAGTATCGACGTGACGGCAGACGACCTGCTGTCGGCCGACGAGGAGATCCCGGTCGACGGCATGGAGGCGGCCTGGTTCGCCGGCACCGAAAACATCGGCGCGTCCGTGACCGAGGAGGTCGTCGTCGAACCCGACGCCGTCGTCCAGCCGATGGAGGAGGCACCCTCGGCGGAAAACGTTGCGGCGATCGCCGCACCGGAGGCCACGCTTTCCATAGGCGCCCCGGTCACGGTCTGCATGCTGACCATGCCGGAGCCCATAGAGGTCCCGCCCATGGCCGGCCAGGCCGAGGAGCCGTCCGTCGAGGAGGCCGTCTGTGACGCCCCCGTGGCACCGGAGATCCCGGTCGAGGTGGCGGAGGAGGTGCTGGACCTGACGGAGGCCCCGGTCGACGACGCTGTAACCGAGATCCCAGCGGAGGCATCCGCCGAGGAGCCCGCGGCGGTCATCGAGCCCGTCGAGATCCCCCTGCCCGAGGCCATCCCCGAGCCCGCGGACATGCAGGCACCGGCAGAGCCCGCGTCCGTCGAGGAGGTCCCGGAGGCGCCGTCCGTGGACGAGACGGACATCATCACCATCCCCGCCCTGGAGGCGGAGGAGGCGATCCCCGAACCCGAGGAGGCTCCGGTCGCCGAAGCCATCACGGTGACAATGCCGCAGACCGAAGTGACCGTCGAGGTCGCCGAGGAGCCCGCGGCGGAGATCACCGAGAGCACACACC
>CALUNK010000099.1 GCA_944321985.1 Candidatus Methanomethylophilaceae archaeon | reverse complement strand
ATTCGGTATGGTGCTCAACAACAGTCTTCCCCCTCTCGTTCGGCACGACCTCGAGCTCCCCTCCGCGGTCCGCGTAGAGTGCCTTTCCCTCTGTGAACCTGTCGAGGAAGATCGCCAGCGCCGCGATCTCCGAATGGGGCTGGTTGCCGACGGACACGTTGAAATCCGCACGCTGATAGACCTCGGCCGGGACCTTCTCCGCTCCCACGATGATCATTATGTCCTCGTCGTGGGGGATCTTGGGCAACGCCTCGTCCACCCTCTGACCGTACATTGTCAGATGGACAACCTTGCCTTTGAAATCCTTCGTGGCCTCCTTCCAGCTCACGCCGGTCCGGATGGAGTAGTCCCCTCCGAACCTCTGGACGACACTGCGGATGTTCTCCTCCAGCACCGGGTCTTCCGTGTCCACGTAGATGCCCCTCGCCCCGAGGGCCCTGGACGAGAGCGCCACGTGCGTGGTCACCCTCTTGTCCCTCTGGGGGCGATGGCCGATTCTCATAATCCAGATATCGGACATCGGCTTACTCTTCGTGGATCAGTTCTATCCTGTGACCGCGATAGTCCATCTTGACGGACCTGCGGACCAGGCTCTTCAGCATGGTAGATGAAAGACCTAGGGACTCGGCGATGTCTCCCGAGAACCTGCCGTCCTTCCCTACCTCCTCTAGGATCTTAGCCTCAATCTCCGCGTACTCCTCGTCGCTCATCATTGCCGCGGTGAGAACGTCGCTGATCTCGTAGACCGGCCACTGGGCATTGATACTGAAAGACGTGTAGTAGGTGTGGTACGACTTCTCAGGGTACCCTCCGTCCTTGGACAGCCAGCGTGTCTCGACCAGCTTCATCTTCTCGAAGAAAATGATGGCGTCCCTGCCTTCGGGACCATACTTCTGCTCGATCTCGTCCGCTGTTCTCCACTCCAAGGTCACCTCTTTCAAAACGTCTCTTTTGACGGGTGTATCAACGGACCTGAGCATCGGGACCAACTCCGACGGTTCGTTGATGACCTTGATTCTGTTCATGGTCCTAGTTGATGGGTTCGAAAGTATATAATGAGTATTTTATCCAGCTACATTGCCAGTCCATAGAGCGGACGGTGTTTTTTTGACAATCGGAGAGGCACGGTCACGATTGTTTGATCGGACAGATTGCGTCGATGGAAGCCGCGACAGTGCCAGCATTCCGACGACGCGTAAGCTTTAATATCGTCCTCCCTAATTCCACGGCAATGAAAGCTGAGAAACAGCCCGAACTCGTGTGGCAGTGCCTGAACTGTCACAAGACCTACAAGGGCCCGGACGCCGAGCAGAAGGCTCTGGACTGCTGCGGTTCCATCGTCCAGGGATGGTGGGCAAACTACAACAAGTGGGGCAAGCAGAAGTGGTACGGCCGCTGAGCCGAGACCCCTCCTCAAACCCTTACTTTTACCATGAATTATCGGAGATTATGGCTGGAGGTATGACGTCACATGACTGAGAACAGGGATCCCGTCGGATCACTCAGCGAGGACGTCGAGCTCCTGGAGAGGCACATATCCATCCTCAAGACCGTGAGGGACAACCAACCGGTGGGCCTCATCAGACTCTCGGAGATGACCGGGATACCCAAGCACAGGGTGAGGTACTCCCTCAAGCTCCTGGAGCAGCAGGGAATCATCCACGCGACACCGGACGGCGCCACGGTCACCGATCGTTATGACGGGTTCATGAACGAGATTTCGGAGTACATCGACAGCCTTGCAAAGAAGATAGAGGAACTCAGAGGGCTCCTGTGATATCTTTGCGACCGGGTTTCTCCCCCGCTTCTCCGGAGATGGTTCGTCGTCCTGGCCTGCGCGCGCTGGGCCTCGGACTTCTTGAGGAGGCACCGCCTGCCGAGCCCGGATGCCATCGATCGAGCAGAGGCTGAGACAGACATGCCCGAACTTCCGGAAATAGAGACAGTGAGGAGAGTCGTCGGACCGCAGATCATCGGCCGCAGGGTGACCGACGTGTCGGTCAGGCACCCGGATGTCGTCGAGAACCTGGATCCGGATGGTTTCCGCGAGCGCCTGATCGGCAGGACCTTCACTGACATGGCCCGTCGTGGCAAGTTCCTCACCGCCCATTTGGATGACGGGAGCAGGATGGTCATGCACATGCGCATGACAGGATGCCTGGTTGTCGCACCCTCTGACCATCCTGAGGACCCCCACACGCACATCGTGATCTCCCTGCAGGACGGAACGGAGATGAGGTACTCTGACGTACGTCGCTTCGGACGTTTCTGGCTGTTCGGAAAGGACGAGGAGGACGAGCTCTCGGGCATTTCCAAGCTGGGGCCAGAGCCCTTCGACCCCGTGTTCGATGCCGGGTATCTTGAATACCGCATCGGAAGCAGCAGGAGGGCCATCAAGGAGTGCCTCCTGGATCAGGGAGTCGTCGCCGGAATCGGCAACATCTACTCCGACGAGATCCTGTTCAACTCCGGAATCGACCCGCAGTGCACCGCATGCCTCCTCGACCACGACGACTGGGTGTGCTTGGCCGAAGAGATCCCGAAGACGCTGGGGTTCTTCACGGAGAAGAATGAGACCACGCCGGAGGAATGGCTGAACGGTAAAGGCAGGGAGTACCGCAACACGCCCTTCATCCGCATCTACGGCCATGGAGGCCAGCCGTGCCCCAGGTGCGGAACCCCCATGGTCCGCAGGATCATCGGAGGCAGAAGCAGCGTGTCCTGCCCGAAGTGCCAGGCTCCTCGCGTTTGATCGGGATCGCTTCCGGATGGGCAGGTCCGTCTCGTCAACCCTCTCCACAGATGCGCCTGTTCCTTGGACTGCCCCGACCAATGTTCCCGCGGGAACGTCGGAATCCATGAAGACCTCCGCACGACAGCCCTTGAATTCCACCCCCGTCACTCCGTCTGTTCCCCTGAGCGCCTCCGAGACCTTGTCGCGATCGAACGGCCCGGCGATGACCACGACCTTGTACCCCATCCTATCTATCTTGAAAATGACCGGCCTCGTACCGTCTGAGCAGCAGGCAATCATCACACGCTGGTCTTCCATCCACCCCCTCATGATGGACCCTCCTTGGAGGCCCGCCCATATGTACCTGGAGATCGAATCCCATAGCTCCGAACAGAATGGCATCTTCGGACCTCCTGCGACCTTGTCCCGGATCCCCCGATGTCTTCACCAATCTGTTGAGACCGCATCTCCAGAACGTGTTCTCGTCGTCGTAACGCTCGAAGATGAATTCGTCACCCACGTTGTAGCATGGACACGCCCCAGCCTCAGGATCCTTGCAGTATTCCCTCTGAAGCTCCGGATACAGCTTCTTGTCGATGACGGTCAACCTCACTTTGTAAAACATAACACACACCGGTGAAAAAGACGGATAACGACGCGAAAATGATTGTGA
Source organism: Candidatus Methanomethylophilaceae archaeon (assembly GCA_944321985.1). Taxonomy (GTDB): domain Archaea; phylum Thermoplasmatota; class Thermoplasmata; order Methanomassiliicoccales; family Methanomethylophilaceae; genus Methanoprimaticola. The sequence continues at coordinate 988 of CALUNK010000099.1, read as the reverse complement.
AAAAGATCGCTTCCGACGGAGACCTCCGGACCGGGATGTCCTCATGACGGCGATTTGCCTGTTGCGTTTCCTGACATGATGAAAGCGCCTCAATGACCTGAGCCCCGGATGGCATCCGCTTGAGGTCCGGCGGTTCTGCAGGATGATTAGAGCTCCTTCCTCATCATGATGTGCGGGCACCACTCTTCCATGTACCCGTCACCGAACGCGGTGTATCCCTGCTTCTCGTAGAAGCCCCTCGCACGGACCTGCGCCCCCAGAACCATGAGGCTCTGACCCATCCCCGTCGCCTGCCTCTCGGCCTCGGCCAGAAGCGCCGCACCGAGGGACTTCCCCCTGTGATCGGGGACCACCGCGACTCTGCCCACGGTGCAGACGCCATCCTCGCCTGGCGTGAAACGGCACACGGCCACGGGGACATCCCCGTCATAGGCGACGATGTGGTACGAGACGTCGTCCTGTTCGTCGAACTCGTTGACAAAGCCCTGCTCCTCGATGAAGACCGACGTGCGTATACGGGCGGCATCCTCGGTGAGATGGGCGGTTGTGATGAAACGACACATGAGAACACCGAATCATATGGGATGCAGAAGTGGGCCCGCCCAGATTTGAACTGGAGTTACGTGCACCCCAAGCACGAAGGATACCAAGCTACCCCACGGGCCCGTGTGAAAGGGGGGATTAAGTTTTCAGATAAAAAGTTGACGCTGGGACAGGGACCATTGCCCCCGCCCCAGCTGGAGTTTCATCCGAGCGGAGCAATCTCTCCGATGAGGTCGGCGTGGGAGACGATCATCCTGCGACAGCAGTACCTCTCGAATCCGAGGTCGTCGAGGACCGCTTTAGGGTCCTCGCCCATGCTCACGCGTTTCACGTACTCGGGATACGCCGATCCGACGACCCTTCCGCATGTGAAGCATCTCACAGGAATTATCATACCAGCACCTCAACGGTAGGACTTCTGCTTCTTCGCACGGGCACCGGGTCC